>JBPCTC010000090.1:0-4987 GCA_051006535.1 Minisyncoccia bacterium | reverse complement strand
TCACTCCTGTAAAACCAATTGTTACTAAAAAATTACCAAAACTAGAATTAATTCCGATGGTAGCAAACGTGGGTGGTATAATAGATTTCGGTATATGGAATTATTTAACAGAATTATTTAGTTATTAAAATGAAAAATATTTATTTAAGAATTTTAGTCGGGTTAGTTTTTTTAGGAACAGTCTTTATATTAGATACTAGTTTTTTGAATGATATTAGTATGGCTATATTTTGCATATTTATATTTTTTATACCTTCTGTTATTTTTAATGGTAAGCGTTTTTTAGTTTGGACGATTTCTTTTCCTTTGCTAATATTATCTTTATGGATAACTATAATTTTTCCTATCAATAGTAAATCAGATGTAGGTTGTTTCGGTATTTTTTGTGGTATGGATGATCGTCCAATGTATATATTAATTGCCTATTTTTCACTACTAATGATTATTTCTTTTTTACAACTCCGCCAATTTGTTCAGAAAAAAATAGCAGAAAAACATCTAAAAACACAGATTAAATAGAGAATATATAAAAACACCTTATAAAATCAGGTGTTTTTATATGCATGTGGATAACCCAGGTGCTGAACACCTGGGTTATCCACAGGGTTGCGGGGGTGGGGGTTTTGTGGTAGTGTGTGTGGGTAACGCTAAAGACAGTAGGCCGGGCGGAGAGATCTACCCACAAGCCCTACCGAGGTACAAAACTAGATTATTGTGCATATATGACCCATTTGCCCCAAGTATGAACAAAAGATATAGAAATAGTCCTATTTTGCATTACACCTTTAGAAATAGAGGTTTTCGGTCGTTATTTATTCATAAATAGGTTAATGTTTATTAAGTTTTGGTGTCTGTTTTTAGCTTGATTTTAATAGAACGAGTTTATACAGAGCTAATCACTTAGTACACAACAACCCCTAAAATATGGCTTTAACTAAAAATAAAAAAGTAGAAGTTGTCGACCAATTAGCAGGCTTGATAAAGGATGTAAAAACCCTTGTGTTTGTTAAGTTCGATAAACTAACTGTAAAAGATGTTAATGCACTTCGTAGTGAACTGCGTAACGAGCAAGTAGGGTATAAAGTAGCTAAAAAGACACTTCTAAAGCGTGTTTTGACTGCTAACAACTACAAAGGCGAAATGCCCGAACTAGATAACCAAGTTGCTGTTGCATATGGAATAGACGAAATAGCCCCAGCGCGTGGCGTGTATGAATTCCAAAAAACACACAAAGACAATATAAGTATTGTAGGTGGAGTTTTTGAAGGAGAATACAAAACACAAGCAGAAATGATGGAAATAGCTATGATTCCAGGAATGCAAACCCTACGTGGTATGTTTGCAAATGTTATAAATTCGCCAATACAGCGTTTTGTTATAGCACTTGACCAAATTGCATCTAAAAAATAGCACTTATTAAACTAATTTACAGATAGCGTCGCGCGTCAATCGACAATTGCGTGACGTGATTCTGCAGAATCATATGGAAGACACAAATTTTGAAGTACCTGCAAAATTCGCAAGTATCGTTGCAGAAATTGAAAAAATGTCAGTTCTAGAACTTAACGAACTAGTAAAGACATTTGAAAAGAAATTCGGAGTATCAGCAGCTGCTGTAGCAGCAGCCCCAGCAGCAGGCGCAGGTGCCGCAGCTGAAGAAAAAGATTCATTTACTGTTGTACTTACATCAGCAGGTGAAGCTAAGATTGCTGTTATGAAAGTAGTTAAGGAAGCTCTTGGACTAGGTCTTAAAGAAGCTAAGGACATTGTAGATGGTGCACCAGCAACTTTGAAAGAAGGCATGAAAAAGGCTGACGCAGACACACTTAAGAAGCAAATCGAAGAAGCCGGAGGAACAGTCGAATTAAAATAATCGAAGATTATTTTAATCGACTGTTCCGGAGGTGCCGGACAAGTTTTAACCAAAACTTGATTGGCCAAGGAGGAACATTTAATCAACTGTTCCGGAGGTGCTGTAAATTTTTTACCAAAAATTTACAGCCAAGGAGGAATGCTGTTTTGGCAACTTCCGGAGGATTCAACTTGTAGCCAAGAAAACCCCTTTTATAGGGGTTTTCTTGCGTTTTTAGTCTTGGCTTTGGTATAGTAGATATATGGAAACACTAGGAAAACTATTCGGAAGTACACTGCGAGTCAAAGCAATGCGGTATTTTTTACTAAACGGAGAAGGTGCGCACCTTGTTGCAGAAGTTGCAACAAGATTAAAACTAAAAACACCTATTATAAGCAAGGAACTACGAGCACTAGCCGATGTTGGTTTTCTAAAGAAAAAGTCTGTGCGTGGTAAAACTGCTTTTGTTTTAAACACTGCATTTCAGCATTTGATACCTATCGAAACTATTATTTTGCACCCAGATTTTCTACGTAAAGACCAGCTTGTAAAGTCTTTAAAAAAGGCAGGTAAAATAAAACTTATTATAGCAGCAGGTGTATTTATGAAGAATTCAGAAAGTCGACTTGATTTGTTTATGGTAGGAGACAGGATGAAACGCCCTACAGTAGAACGTATAGTTCGAGACTTTCAGACAGAAATAGGCAAAGAAATATCGTATGCACTTTTTGACACAGACGAGTTTGTATACCGTATGAACATGAGAGACAAACTTGTTTCTGATGTCTTGGATTTTCCTCATGAACAGATATTGGTAACACCAGAGTTTTCCACATATTTGATTAGTGCCCGTTAAAACATTGCTTATAAAGGAGTATAATATATTTATAAAGGCATGCCCTTTATAAATAACGTTATTATTTAATTTAATTAATATTTTCTATGTATATCACATCATGGGGCGATGCTTTCATCGCTTCTTTCCAAAGTTTTAAATGGGCTTTAGCAAGTTTCATACCACAACTTGTATTTGCTCTTATACTTTTTATTATTGGATGGATACTTGCACACTATGTAGGTAAAGCAATCAAAGCTCTTGTTGATAGTTTGAAAATCGACGGCATGTTTCGTTCTACTGGTCTTGAAAAGAACCTAGAACGTGCAGGTATGCACCTTTCAGTTGGTGGTTTTATCGGTGGTCTATTCCGCTGGATTATTATTATCGGTTTCTTCATTGCTTCAATGCAATTCCTAGGTTTGACTGAAGTTACTTCATTCCTAAACAACGCATTGGTGCCTTACTTGTTACAAGTCCTAGTAGCTGCATTATTACTTGCAGTAGCTTCTGTTATGGCAGAAGGTGCACGTAAAGTAGTTATTGCTTCAGCTTCTGGTGCAAACATTGGTGCTGCAAAAGCATTAGGTTCAATAGCTTTCTATGCTATATGGATATTTGCTATATTCTTTGCTCTATCAGGACTAGGTATTGCACAACAATACATGGGTACACTGTTTACTGGTATAGTGTTCATGTTGGCATTGGCAGGTGGCCTTGCTTTCGGTCTAGGTGGTAAAGAAGCTGCTTCACGCACTATAGAAAACATAAAAGGTGCAATGAAACAATAGCCTTATTTTATAAGGATTATTTACACAAAACCGCCCCACAGGGCGGTTTTGTTATTTTATATAGCCATTATTTGACATTTTCGTACATTCTGATAGTATAGAGGAGCATTTTGACATCCATTACATGTCCAAATGGATATAAGTTCTGCCCTATACAGCAATGTATATCAGACAAAATTAATTTAAATTATGACAAGATCACTCAAAAAAGGCCCATTCTTAGATGAGCGCCTTCTAAAGAAAATCCAAGGTAAAGACCCGCTTAAAACTGCGGTTATTAACACTTGGTCACGCGCAGCAGTTATAAGCCCAGAAATGGTCGGATTTACTTTTGGTGTTCACAACGGACGCGCACATTTACCTGTTCTAGTTAGTGAAGACATGGTAGGCCACAAGTTAGGTGAATTTTCTCCTACACGTAAGTTCGTTCGCCATGGAGGTAAGATGCAAAAAGAAATTGACCAAAAGAAAAAAGAAGCTGAAATAGCAGCAGCTAAGTCAGCAAAAGCATCAACCGATACTAAGAAGAAATAATTATGAAAGCAATTCTTGAAAACTATCGCCAATCACCTCGTAAAGTTCGCCTAGTTGCAAACTTGATAAAAGGTAAGTCTGTAGAAGAGGCTGTTGTTGAGTTGGATTTCCTCGCTAAACGCGCGGCTGACCCACTTAAAAAACTACTTAATTCTGCAGTTGCAAACGCAACAAACAACCATAAAGCTGACAAAGAACAGCTGTACGTTGAAAGTGTAATGGTAAATAAAGGTATAACTCTAAAACGTTTTATGCCTCGTGCACGTGGTTCAGCTTCACCGATACACAAACACACATCACAGGTTATTATTATCCTTGGTCAGAAAACAAATAAAGCTAAAAAAGCTAAATAATATATGTCTAAAGTCGTACACCCTTATGCACATCGTCTTGTAATATTGCGCCCATGGAAATCTCGCTGGTTCGCTGACAAATCGTACCAAGATTACCTTCGTGCCGATGTTATGATTCGTGAATTTTTAACTAAGAAACTTCGTGGTTTCTATATTTCACGTATTGAAATAGAACGTGATCTTAAACACACTCGTGTTATTATATTTACATCACGTCCTGGTATGCTTATTGGCCGTAATGGCGAAGGTATGCTTAAACTAAAGTCAGATATAGCAAAGTTTATAAAGAAAAATAAACTTGCTATTGACGCAGACTTTAAACTAGACGTTGTTGAAATAGATCAACCTGAAGCAGATGCAGCAATAGTAGGCTACATGGTAGCTGAAGGTATTGAAAAACGCCTTCCTTTCCGCCGTGTTCTAAAGTCTACAATTGAAAAAGTTATGATGGCTCGCGGAGTTAAAGGAGCACGTATCTGGATTACTGGCCGTTTGGGCGGTACAGATATTGCTCGTTCTGAAGAAATAAAACGTGGTTCTATTCCACTTCAGACTATTCGCGCTGATATCGACTATGCACGTGAAAAGGCTCACATGCCATACGGTGACCTTGGTATAAAAG
>JBPCTC010000089.1:0-2688 GCA_051006535.1 Minisyncoccia bacterium | reverse complement strand
GTGGTGGAGTCATTTTGCAAATGCTCGTGTACGAAACATCGGTTGGCGTATAGACTATATTTTAGCAAGTAAAAAACTTGCTTCTAAAATCGTTACCGCTAAAATCCTCCCCGAAGTCCTTGGTTCCGACCACTGCCCTGTTATGGTAGATGTAGAGATATAAATAAAAACCCTTTCATTTTTAGTGAAAGGGTTTTTATTTATATTTTACCCCATGTTTGGCGTGTAGTTTGGAAACTTCTTCGTTTTCCAGTTCCTGCCTACACTAAAGCTACAGACGGGCAGGCATCTTTTTATTGCTTACCCCGTGTTTTTGGTGTAGTTTTGTTACCTCTTCTTCCTCAAGTAAATCTTTTTGGTGTTTTGCCTTCTCGCCAAGGGCTTTTAGTTCTGCGTCATCCATTTTTTCGTACTCGGCCACTTTTTTAGTTAGGTATTCTATAGTGTTTTTAGTTGGGTCTTCTAACACTTCTTCGAGCATAGCTAACAACATCCAGCCCATGCGTGGACCTGGTTTAATGTTTAGTTCTTTTATTAGGTAGTTACCATCTATTTTTAATTGACTTACAGATATAGGGTCGCGCAGGCATTCTTCTATCATGGCGTGGTACTTACGTAAGCGATATGAAGCCTCAGTTTTCTTCATACCTGCCCTGTCAGCTTCACGTACTTGCATTAGTTCCCATATATGGTCGGCACCAACACTGGCCACAATACGACGTACTGCAGAAAGCGTTATTTGTTCAGTATCAGAGAAAAACATATGTCTACGAACCATGTTTGTAATGTATTCTATAGACTTTGCTGGCATGTGTAGACGTTCCAATATGGTTTTAGACATACGAGCACCCACAACCTCGTGGCCATAAAAAGTATATTCTTTCTTCTGCCCCACTCTGCGTGTACGAGGCTTGCCTATGTCGTGTAAGAGTGCTGCTAAACGAATATCTGTAGAAAAGCCTTTTTTGGCCGCATGGTCTAGTGCTGCTAATAAGTGTTCAAAAACATCGTACTTGTGTACCCCACCCTGTACACAACCAATACCTTCTATAAGTTCTGGTATTATGTATTGTAATAAACCAGATTTTTGTAACAAACCTATGCCTAATGCAGGGTTTGGGCTTTCAATAATTTTAATAAATTCGTCGCGGATTCTTTCTTTGGAAACATGCTGTAAAAGATGAGAGTTGTCAACAATAGCTTGAAATGTTTCTGTAGATATGGTGAAACCTAAAACTGTGGAAAACCTAATAGCTCGTAACATTCGTAAAGCATCTTCTGTAAACCTGTCATTTGCATTTCCAACAGCCCGAATAGTCTTGTCCTTTATATCTGCTATACCACCGTACAAGTCTATTATTTGTCCGTTAAGATGTCCTTTATATGCAGAACTAAGGCTGTATGCTAGTGCATTCATAGTAAAATCACGCCTTACAAGGTCTTCTTCTATGTTATTCGTGAAACTTACAGTATTTGGATGCCTAAAATCAGTGTATTTGCCTTCTTTACGGTATGGTGTAACTTCAACAATTTCATGTACCCCCTCCGCCTTTGGCGCCTCCCCCTTCATAAGGGCGAGGCTAGATACTCCCCCTCCTAGTGTAGGAGAGGTGGGCTTGGGATGGGACCCAAGTGCAAGACCCTGAGCACTAGTTGAAGTGCGAAGGGTGTACTGATCCTGTAAGGATTGGGGTGAGGTACTTCCTTCAGTAATAACAACTGCCACTGTACCAAACTTGTTTTCGTATATAGTCTTTTCAAATAAAGGTATTATTTGTTCTGGTGTGGCGTTTGTGGTAATGTCCCAATCTTTAGGCCCGCCAGCTGGAGGATTGTCCATAAACATGTCACGAACACACCCACCAACAAGAAAAGCCTCGAAACCAGCTTTTTCAAGTGTTTTTGTTACATGTGTAACATATTCGGGTATTAAATTATGGTCTATGGTGTTTTGTTTCATAAGAATGTTTTTGTTTTGTGGTCACGAATATTTTATTCGTCGTCACTAATATTGTGCGCCTGGCAGGAATCGAACCCACATCAACCGTTCCGAAGACGGTCACTCTATCCATTGAGCTACAAGCGCTATTAATTATTATTAATATTATAATTATACATTATATTTTTACTTTTAACAAATACCACTTTAAAACCCATATAAAATAAGCATATTTTATATATTAGTTGTATTTAGTATATGATTTGCAATTTTAATTAAAAAACACTATAATAACAAAACATAAATAAATGCGGAATTGGTTCAGTGGTAGAACACGTCCTTGCCAAGGATGAGACAGGGGTCCGATTCCCCTATTCCGCACAAAGTAAAAAGGTCTCCAAAGGGCCTTTTTACTTTGTGTGGAATAAGTACATGAATGATTTCATGTACATGGGGAATCGGACGCCGGAGCGGGTCCCACACAGCAGTGTGGGTGCGAGGTGGTGGCTAGCTCGAACCGAGTGACTGACGAGGTGAGAAGCGAAGCCGATTCCCCTATTCCGCCCTTCTAATACCAGCAAATCGTGGCCGATTCCCCTATTCTTGATTTTATTTCCTGCCCTTTTAATAAAAGACCTATTTGACAACTAAAGTCTTTTATATCTGATAGAACCTTTATTTTATATAGAAAATGTGTATAAGTGTGGATAATCCTGTGTATATTGTTTATAAAAGACAGTATACAGACA
>JBPCTC010000088.1:0-2995 GCA_051006535.1 Minisyncoccia bacterium | reverse complement strand
GACCAACAGTGTCGCTATACATGCCCATGTATAAACATGTTGCCACGTCGCTTGTTAATGGTAGGCCAAGTTTAGGTAATAAATAAAATAAAATTTCTGCACAAGACGAAACTTCTATATCAACTAAACGTAGTGTTCCGTATGGTTTTTCTGTATGGTGGTGGTCTATAACTAGTATAGGCATGTTAGGCAGGGTAAAACCTGGCTCACGGCAGATTTGGGTAATAGTTGCGCTGTCTACAGTTATATACAGGTCGTGCTTGGCAAGGTTTTCTGAAATTATGTTTTCTTGAACAACGGTTTCATAACCAGGAAAAATATTGGCCCAACGTGGTTGGGGTAAGTCGCCTTGGTATACTGTTACTGTTTTACCTATTGCACGTAGTGCATGTGCCATACCTAGTGCTGAACCATAACTGTCTCCGTCGGGGCTGGGGTGGAAGTTTAAACATATACTTTGGGCACTGTCTATCATTTTTTTGGCTTCTGACACCATGTCGTCTGTAAAAGGCTTTTCAGTATTTATATTTTGCATTGGGTTATTATATACCTTTTTAATAACCTGTGGTAGTGGTATAGTAGTTTTATGAAAACCAAGGTAATAAAAAAAGTTTTAAATAATGGTTTAAGGGTAATTTTTGTACCCATGAAAGACAACCCAACAGTAACCGTAACTGTCTTAGTCGGTACTGGTAGTGACTACGAACCTGAAGAACAAACAGGTTTATCACATTTTTTAGAACATATGTGTTTTAAAGGTACTAAAAAACGCCCAGGAGTTTCAGGCATATCTAGAGAACTAGATTCGTTGGGTGCGCACTACAACGCATTTACTGACCACGAAATGACCGGTTACTATGCAAAAGTTGAATCGAAACATGCTTTAGAAGTGCTTGATATTATTTCTGACATATACATAAATTCTACATTTCCACAAACAGAAGTTGAAAAAGAACGTGGAGTAATAATTGAAGAAATAAACATGTACGAAGACATGCCACAGTCGCAGGTACAACAGCTGTTTACAAACAAAATGTTTGAAGGCCAACCCGCAGGTCGCGATGTGTTAGGTACAAAAGAATCTGTTTCAAAAATGAATCAAGAAAACTTTGTTACTTACCATAGAAAGTTTTATGTTCCTAATAATACTGTTTTGGTTGTGGCAGGTTCGTTTAACAATGCAAACATAATGTCTGCAATTAAAAAAAGCTTTTCAAATGCAAAAAAAGTTCCTTTACCTAAAATAAAGAAAACTGTAGATAATCAGAGCATTTATAAATCTAATGTTTTATTTAAAAATACTGACCAAAGCCACATGGTATTTGGTTTCCAAGGTCTTCCTGCGTCACACAAAGACCAAGTTGTTTTAAGTATCATTGCTTCTTTGTTAGGTGGGGGAATGTCTTCACGTTTGTTTACAAAACTCCGAGACGAAATGGGTGTCTGTTATTATGTTAATGCTTATAACGACTTTGCAACTAGTTATGGTATTTTTGAGATAACCACTGGCGTAACCAATGCCAGAACAGAAGAAGTTTTGAAAGTTTTAATAGAAGAATGTAAAGATTTGAAAAATAATTTAGTTCCTGAATCAGAACTAAAAAGAATAAAACAATACATGGTTGGTACAATGAAACTAAGTTTAGAATCTTCTAATTCCTTGGCTATGTATTTTGGGGCACAAGAAATTTTACTTAGAAAAACCCTAAACCCAGAAGAAAGAATAAAACTAGTTATGTCTGTAACAAGTAAAGACATAATGCGTGTTGCTAAAAAGGTGTTTGTATTAAACAAGTTAAATCTGGCTATTATCGGCCCATGGAAAGATTCTGGTTGGGCATCTTCCATTTTAAATACAAGCAGTGTACTATAAGGGTATGGAAAATAAACAATCTGTATCTATTTCAACTGGAACAATCGTACGAACTTTGCTTGTTTTGTTAGGTTTTTACATTGCTTGGTATACCAGAGGTGTGTTGCTAGTTATAACGCTGTCTATAATAATAGCGTCTTTTATGGAAGTCGTATCTAACTCTCTTAAAAGAAGGTTTGGTTGGTCTCGTCATTTTGTTGTTATAGTTTCTTATTTAATAGGAATAGTTGGTTTAGGTCTTATAATGTATTTTGTTATACCTTTGCTAGTAGACCAGGTTTCTTCTTTGGCAGACCAATTAGTAAAAGTTGTACCAAACAACGAATACGTACAGTCATTTAAGGCTAACGGACTGGCAGACAAAGCTACAATGTTGTTTCAAGGCCTAGGTAACAATGCTTCTGTAAACCAGGTTTTATCAGGAGCTAAGGGTGTTGCGGGCAGTATATCTTCTGGTATATTAGGCTCAATAGGTAATGTTTTTTCTGCTGTTGTTCAGTTTGTCTTAGTTTTAGTTATATCTTTTTTCCTTTCTATGCAAGAAAAAAGCGTGGAAACATTTATACGTACTATTGCCCCTGCTAGATACGAAGACTATGTACTGGGTCTATGGGAAAGAACAGAAAAGAAAATAGCGCGTTGGATGCAAGGCCAGTTGTTACTAGGTGTATTTGTGGGGGTAACTGCATATATAATACTAACTTTGTTCCATGTTAAATATGCATTAGTTTTAGCTTTGCTTTCAGGTATATTAGAACTAATTCCGTATGGTATAACTTTTGCTGTTATACCAGCAGCAGCAGTTGCTTTGTTTAACAACGGTGCATCTGTAGCATTAGGTGTTTTGGTTTCTTTTGTAGCAATACAGCAGTTTGAAAACTATGTTTTAGTGCCCGTGTTGTTTAAGAAAATGATAGGTGTACCACCACTAGTTGTTATACTGGCGTTGCTTATGGGTGGTGCGTTGGGTGGTTTTGTTGGGCTTATACTGGCTATGCCTGTTGCTGTGTTGGTGTTAGAAGTGCTAGACGATGTATACGAACAAAAAATAACCGACCAGAAAAAACTAACAGAACAACGAGTTATAGAACCTATTGCTGAAGCAAATATGCACGATTAACC
>JBPCTC010000087.1:0-8858 GCA_051006535.1 Minisyncoccia bacterium | reverse complement strand
GTTATAGGGGCTATGCCTTTACGTATACAGAACAGCATTATGTGTTCCTTGCGGTTGCCAACTTCGCTGATGGTTTTAACCAAAGGTGCAGAAAATATAGAAAACTTTTCTTCAAGTGTACGGTCGACTATTTTTACTTCGGCAAGTTTTGGAAAACGCATATCGATAGGTTCGACACGGCCGTAGGTGTGCGCCCAAAAATTTTCTAAAGTTTCGGCACGCAACAATGACCCGCCTAGAACTAATGTAGAACCAGTTATCTGAGCCATATGTTCAGCAACAATGCGGTAGTCTATAAGTGGTCTGTTTACTGTGTAGTATGCATCATGGGCTTCATCTTCTACAACAATGGTTTTAACTAGATCGTGGTAAAGAGACAAAACATGTGGTGTACCTACTAGTAGTAGTCCATGGTCTGTATTGTAAACCATATTAAAAAGCATTTGTTGTTTTTTAGCGCTGTGCGTACTGTCTATACAACCTGAAAACTGTTCTATACCACGCGAAAGTTCTGTAAACAGTACACGTGCACGTTCGCGCGTTGGTGTAATTATTATTATAGACTGACCTCGAGCAAAACTTTCGCGTATGCGTGTTTTGTATATGCCCATACGTATTTCAGGGGTGGCTTGTAGTACTAGAACTTGGTTTTTTGTGCCGTCTTTTTTATTTTCTTCGGTGTCTGTTTTATTTTTAGACTTTTTTATTGTGACTAAAAGTTCTTTTGGTATTATACCAGCTGTTATACTGCCTATGTTTGTTGCATACCATGCGGCAACAGATTTAGCTGTTTCAAAAACTGCGTTAGATATTGTTGACGGTCCGATAACTTTATGTATTTTTTTAAGGCCATAAGATGCGGTTTTTATAGAACTTTTTTGGTTTTCAAGAGGCGTTACAGATATAACAATACCTGTAATATAACTACGACGCAAAGGTACTTCTACCAGAAAACCAGGTTCTACGTGCGCAGAAGTATAATATGTCAGGGTTTCAGAACCCCCTTGCATACCGGTTTTAGTAATAGGCATTGTTTCGACTACAAACATACCGATACTATAACAGAAAAATGCATTTGTTTACTAATGACAAAATTGTATAAATATATAATAAAAAACTGTTCCTTTTACAGAACAGTTTGTTTGGGTTGATCTAAATTGTTACATTGAAATGTAAATAAAATACGGTTTGTTTACAAAGTTACGACCCAGTCTCTTCTTAGAATAGATGATTTCTTCTAAAACATCCTCATTCATTTTTAATGTTGATGTTTCAAGTTTTTCATCGACGTTTATGACTATCTCGAATTCTTCCTTTTGTGGGTTTATGATGGTTAATCCACGGAAAGCTTTTTTCCCACTAATCCTTCTACAGAACATATAGAAATCGTTTCTGTTTATATAGAAATTCTTGGGTTCATCAAATGGATTTTCTATCATATTTCTGATAGTAGCTAGGCTAGTTGTTTCCGTAGGGACAATTTGCACAACACATGGGTTGTCGCCGATGGTCATAACACATTCTATTGTGCCGTCTGGTTTGATGCTTATATCTTCATCTTTCATGACTTAAAATATTTAATTGTTTTACTTTTTCTACACTTTAGCAGAAACATACCATTTTGCAAAATATAGGTTTTTAGAGTATTGTATATGGGATGATTTTCACCAAAAAACTTGGTATAGACTTGGGTACAGCTAATACGCTGGTTTTTGTGCCTGGTGAAGGTATCGTGCTAAACGAACCTTCTGTTGTTGCTATTTCTGAACAAGATAATCGAATCTTGGCTGTGGGTGTAGAAGCAAAAGAAATGATAGGTAAAACACCAGACCATATAGTAGCGTACCGCCCAATGCGTGACGGCGTGATAGCAGACTACCGCGTAACCGAAGCTATGTTGCGTTACTTTATAAACAAAGCACTGCCTAAGTGGAACATTTTTAAACCCGATGTACTGATATCTGTACCTGCAGGTATAACATCTACCGAAAGGCGTGCTGTTATAGAAAGCGCGGTGCGCGCTGGTGCTAAAAACGCGTATTTAATGAAGGAACCAATACTTTCTGCTATCGGTGCTGGTATACCCATATACGAATCTAAGGGTAATGTTGTTGTAGACATTGGTGGTGGTACTACCGATGTGGCGGTAATATCGTTGGGTAGTATTGTTACATGCAAATCTGTAAAGTCTGCTGGCGATAAACTTGACCAGTCTATAATAGACTACATGAAGCGTACTTATAACTTAGCAATAGGCGACAAAACAGCAGAACGCATAAAACAAACCATAGCATCTGCTGTACCAATGGAAGAAGAACTTAGTCTGATAGTAAAAGGCCGCGACTATGTTGAAGGTTTACCAAAGTCTATCGAAATAAAAACAAACGAAATATGCACTGCAATGGAACCAGAACTAAACAAAATGGTTAATGCCATAAAAGATGTGCTTTCTGACACTGCCCCAGAACTGGCTTCAGACATTATCGACCACGGTATAATAATGACAGGTGGCACATCGCAGTTACGCAACCTTCCTGAACTTGTTTACAGAAAGACAGGTGTAAAAGCACGTTTAGCCGACGAAGCACTGTACTGTGTTGCTAAAGGCACCGGCGAAGCATTGTTACACCTAGATGTTTATAAGAAAACCCTTATATCAAAACATTAGAATGAACCTAACACACCATAGTTATATTTTTATAAACACAACACCTGACAAAGCTGTACCTGCACTAACAGCTGAGTTTGTTAAAACTATGCCTGGGTATACAGTGGTGCCGTTTATAATACCTCGTATAACTATAGACGATGTACGAAACATTTCTGAATACGCATACGGTAGTGCGCCACAAATACTGCTTGTAGCAACCGACGACATACTACCCGAAGCCCAACAAGCACTACTAAAAACACTCGAAGAACCAGGCGCACAGACTAAAATAGTTTTTATAATGCCACACGTTGCGCATTTACTGCCAACCATAATGTCGCGTGTCCAAGTTTTAAAATACGAAACACAAAATTCAGAAAATTTGTATAAAACACAAATGCAGAAATTTTTAGGTAGCAATGTACCAACACGTTTGTTATGGATAGAAAAATTTATCAAAGACAATGCCGACCACGACACTACACGTAGCATGGTTAAACGTTATTTAGATGCACTGGTAGAAATAGTTGTAGAAAAAAAGGGTATACAAAGCACTGTTTTAGAAGACCTAAACTATGCCAGTAATATGGTTTTAACACGAGGGTCTTCTATCAAAATGCTTTTAGAACATATTGCTATAACACTACCATAAAAGGTATAATACAAATCTATGACATATCAATTCAACAACCTTAAAGACGCCTTTAAAGAAGTCGAAAACTGGCTTACCAAAGAATACAGTCAAATACACACTGGCAAGGCAAGCCCAATACTGCTAGACAGTATAACCATAGACAGTTATGGTGCGCAGATGCCTGTTAAAAATGTTGCCTCTATAACCATCGAAGACCCACGCACACTACGTATTGCCCCATGGGACAAAACACAAATAAAGTCTATAGAAAAATCTATAATCGATGCAAACATTGGTTTGTCTGTTGTTTCAGATTCTGACGGACTACGTGCAATATTTCCAATGATGACAGGTGAAAACCGCACCAAGTTAGTAAAAGTTCTAAAAGAACTTTTAGAAGAAGCACGCATACGTGTACGCAAAGAACGCGAAACAGTACAAAACGACATACGTGACAAACAAAAAGACGGCGAAATGACAGAAGACGAAGCTTTCAAAGGTAAAGAAGAACTACAAAAACACGTTGACACAGCAAACGCAAACCTTGAAGCTATGTTTGCCAAAAAAGAAAACGACATAATGACAGTTTAATTTTTAAAATGCTTTCTATTATTATATTTATTGTTATTTTACTTATACTTGTACTAGTGCATGAAACTGGGCATTTTATTGTTGCCAAATTGTCGGGTATGCGTGTCGACGAATTTGCTTTTGGTTTTCCACCAAAACTTTTTTCATGGAAACGTGGCGAAACGACTTATTCTTTAAACTCTGTACCACTAGGGGGTTATGTAAAAATATACGGCGAAGACGGAACCAATGTAGAAAACACAAAAGATTCTCGTTCTTTTTCTTCACGGCCATGGTATTTGCAAATTCTAACATTGCTTGCAGGTGTAACCATGAACATACTACTGGCAGTTGTTTTGTTCAGTACTTTATTTTTAGTTGGAACCAAGGCAACAGTAGGTAACGATGTGTCAAAATACGTTTCAAATACAGAAATAACTTTTACACAAGTTTTTCCTAACAGCCCTGCAGAACAGGCAGGTATTAAACCAGGCTTTGTTGTAAACACAGTCAGTGGTGCGCCGTTACCACTAACAGGTGCGGGTATAATACAAACTGTATCTACTAATAAAAAAGTTATTATATATGGTAACAATGTCGGTGAACCAGCCCAAACATACACTATTACACCAGTATCTGGTTTTGGTTCTGGTCCACAAGGTATAGGTGTTGCTATAGAAACAACAGGAACTGTTAAACTTCCGTTGGGTAAAGCTATTGTTGCTGGGGCTAAACACACAGGCCAGGTTACAAATGCGTTGTTTGCCGGAACATACCAGCTTATAGGCCAAGCATTTACAGGCCATGTAGATACTACACAAGTTTCTGGTCCATTGGGTATAGCCAAAGGTGTTATAACAATGCGTAAAGAAGGCACATTTGATTTTCTTGGTTTTACCGCACTACTATCTATTGCACTGGCGGTTATGAACACATTGCCGTTTCCGGCACTCGACGGGGGCAGGGTAGTAATGGTTATTATCGAAGTTGTCCGCCGTAAGAAAATACCTACGTCAGTGCAGGCATGGGTAAACGGCGTGGGTTTTCTTATCTTGATATTACTGATGGTACTGATAACGATAAAAGATATATTACATTAGTATTGTCTAATACAAGGTTAGTAAAATCTCTATAAAAAAATCTCGTTTAAAAACGAGATTTTTATTTAGTTTAACAAAATTATTGCCATCACCACTGCTATACCAATACGGTACCAGCCGAAAGTTGTAAAATTATGTGTAGATATATAGCGCAAGAATGTTTTAATAGCTATATATGCTGTAATAAAGGCTGTTATAAAGCCAACACATAGTAAAAGGTATTCGTAAGCTGTAAAAGTGAAACCGTTTTTCAAAACTTCTAACCCAGTTGCTGCCGCCATGGTAGGCAGTGCAAGTAGAAAAGAAAATTCTACTATTGTTTTGCGTGGTATGCCACGTAGTAAACCGCCGATAATCAGTGCCCCTGAACGCGAAACGCCAGGTATAAATGCTATAGATTGTATTACACCCAACAAACCCGCTTCTTTGTTTGAAATTGCATGTGTATGTGTGTCAGATTCCGCTTTTGCCATGTGTTTTTTTGCAATGTATTTTTCTACAGCAAGTATTATAAACCCACCAATAAACAAGCTAAATATAACCACCCAGGGCGAACCCATTAATATTTTTATTTTTTTATATAATAGTAGTCCAAGTATTGCAGTAGGTATAAAGCCGTAAACTACAGATAAGAAAAGTTTTTTATTAGAGAACAATTTTTTAATATATAAAACAGCGACTGCAAGTATTGCACCTAATTGCACTATAACTTCAAAAATTTTAAGGAAGTCAGTTTCAGGTATATGTAGTAGTGTACTGGTTAGCACCATGTGGCCAGTAGACGAAACAGGTAAAAATTCGGTTATGCCCTCAACTAACCCAAGTAAAATTGCATGTAGTATTGTCATATATAAATTATAAGTTATATTATTGAAAGTTCAAAATTAAAATATAACAAAATTTAACGGCCGTTCAAAAGTTATAAAGTATAATAATTAAAATCTTAAATCAAACCTGACACTGCTAAATACGTACCAATAATACCTGCTGTTTCTGCACGAAGTATGTTTGTTCCAATACTGTAAATGTTCCAGCCTTTTTCTTTGGCAATGTTTTGTTCCGTCGTAGACCAGCCACCTTCAGGGCCAATAACTAGGTAGGTTGTAGGTTTTTGTTTTTTAGCTTTCGGCTTTTGGTTTTCAGATTTAGGCTCTATATATGTATCAAAGAAATATATATTTCCGTCATGTTCTTCTTCTGCCCATTTTTTAAATTCAATAGGTTCGTATATTGTTGGTATTGTCATACGTTCAGACTGTTCTGCTGCTTCACGGGCTATGGTTTGTATACGTGGTATGTTTACATCTTTTTTAATTGTACGTTCAGACACCAACGGTATAATACAATCAACACCAATCTCGGTAGCTTTTTGTACAACCAGGTCAAAATTTGCACCTTTTATAATAGACATTACAAGTATAACCTCGTTGGTTTTTTTAGGTACTATACCTTTGTTGTTAATGGTGCCATATACTTCTTTTTTACTTACAACATCTAGTGTTATGTCGTAGTACATACTGTCGTTGCATATACGTACAACTTCGCCGGCATGTAAACGTATAACATTGTTCATATGGTGGACAATGTTTGTGTCAGATATGGTTAGTGTGTTGCCATTTATACGGCATGGGGTAATAAAATGGTGGATTTTCATTTTGCTAGTATACACTTTATGTATAACTTGGTAAATATTTTAGTAAATATATACCCAGTAACTGGATTGGTAAATATATTAAATATGGTAAGATAGTCCTTATGAAAGAAATAACAACACTTCCAGCAAAGTCTGTAAAAGTTAAAAAAAGTTCTGCGGGTTTGGGCCTGTATGCCACAGTAGATATACCTAAGAAAACTTGGATTATAGAATATACTGGTAAAAAAGTTTTAAACAAAGATGTAGAACAAAACACTACAAAATATTTGTTTGAAATAAATAACCGCTGGACCATAGACGGTGGTGCACGCACAAACACTGCCCGTTATATAAACCATGCTTGTAAACCTAATGCCGAACCGGAAATAAAAGGCCACCGTATATATATACAAGCCACTAAAAACATAAAAGCAGGCGAAGAAATAACATACAACTATGGTAAAGAATATTTTAATAAATTTATAAAACCATACGGTTGTCGTTGTGCATCTTGTGCTCTAAAAAAACTTACAGTGGGGAAGTTGGTAAGAAATAAATAAAAAAAACCGTTGGTGTTATAACCCCAACGGTTTTTATATTACAGATTCATTTAAGGCGCATATAAACTTTTCTGTTTTGTAAGTAATTGCCTTAGATCATTTACCGAAATAGTTTTAACTTCACTGTTGTTTTGCATAAAATCATGAAAGGGGATTCCTTTTATTTTTATGGCAAATAGTGTCTTGTTGTTTATATATTCGGCAATACTTTTCAATGTTGTTCCTTCTATTTTTGCCATTTGTGACACCTCTTTGTATTTACCTTTTTCTATTAAGGTGTTTTTCCAGATGTCGAACATATCAGCTGTAACAATGATATCTTTTAGATTGTTTAGTTCTATTAGCACACCTTGGGGTGCTCGATCTAAGTTTGTAAATTTTTCCAAGGTACTTTTGAAATGATTCATGGTATTGGTATTATTTTTCTTTACTGTAGTAACTTTCTTGTAACATGTCAAGTATTATTGGTAGTAGTTTATGGTATGTACTGTTTATATCTTGCAAAAAAAAGTGTTTTAGATTATAATTTTCGAGTATTGTTCTGTTTTAAATTTATTCCCCTGCTTAGATAGGTAGGGTATATATATTCCCCTGTAGCTCAGCGGTAGAGCAATCGCCTGTTAAGCGATTGGTCGTAGGTTCGATCCCTACCGGGGGAGCAAAATGAAAAAGATCCATCTATTGTGACGGGTCTTTTTCATTTATGTTTTTATGGTTTAGGGGATCGAACCGCGGGCCGCAGACGTTAGTCGTAGGTTTCGAGGCTTTGCGAGAAGCGATCCCTGCCCGGGGGGCAAAATTTGACAAAATAATATACTATGATATTGTACAAATAATGTCGCTCTTTCAGATTGTATTTGATTGGTTTTCAGAGTTCTCTATTTGAGATTTGTGATAACCAATTAAATATATAAAAAATGGAAAATATCGAAATTAAAAAAGCTCAAAAATTGATTGAAGAACGTATCGATTATTTACGCAGAAAAAAAATAATCACACACTATGGATTGGGGTTTTACTAATCTTAATTCCTCTTGTTTCTCAACTCATCTTTCTTGACGGACAAAGTATGCAAGATTATTCTTACGCACACCCTGAAAAGAAAACTAATCGTATATGTTTTTGGGTATATAGGTGTCCTAATGTTTATGGTAAGTTTAATTTTTGTGCTACCAATACACTTCTTCGGTAAAACAAGAAATGAAGAAGTTGCGGAGGCAAAAAGTGAACTTTTACTTAAACTTCAAGACAAAGATACTTCCTATGAAGATTTTGAAAAAGAGGTATTAGAAAAAGAAGCTTTTATTTATTTCAATACCTAAAAATTCCAAATTCTAATTTAATTAAAGTCGTCAATTTTGACGACTTTTTATTTTATGAGTTCTGAAGTGAAAGATTTTGAAAAGTACCAAAAAGTCCACTTAATTCAAAATCACTTTTAATTTTAACCCAATTCAGAGTTCTAAACGCGTCCACTAGAGGGAGCAAGTTGACAAATAGGTTCTATTGTGCTATACTATAAAGATAGTATAGTTCTTTGATATTTTTGTTTTAGTTGTTACTTGTTTGAATTACTTTGTATTTCTTTTTGGAGTTCAGGGCAATTCAAATAAGTATAACAATCAAATTTTATAAATCATGAATTACAAAATTGAATTGAAAGATATTTTAGCATTATTAGCTGAAAATCTTTTACCAAGAAGTTCTGGTC
>JBPCTC010000086.1:0-4903 GCA_051006535.1 Minisyncoccia bacterium | reverse complement strand
GCGTGTTACAGGCCGTGTATACAATGCTGTGGCTTATATAGAAAACCAAAATCCTGACGCAGTGGCCGTAGATGTGCCATATACTTTTACACTTTACGATGCACAAAACATACCTATTGCTACCCGTATCGGTAAAACTTTTATAAACCCAAATGGAAGACAGCCTATATTTGAACGTGGCATAGATGTCGGTAAAAAAGTCCCAGCATTTGTACGATTTGTTTGGAATGCAAAACCACATTGGTATAAAACAAATATAAATACAGGTATACTACCTATAGAAATAGGTAGTGTTCGAACTACTGACATAGACAGTCTGCCACGTGTTTCTAGTCGCATAACAAACCGTGGTACAGCTACATTACCACCCGGAGAAGTTATAATATTTGTCTATGATGAAGAAGACAACGTGCGAGCTTTCTCAAAGACATTGCTTGACCCACTAACATATAACCAGTCTCAGTCGGTTGTGTTTTCTTGGTCACAAGCTTTTGGCAGTGGTACATTTAGGTATCAAATAATACCAGTTATAAATGCAAGTACTTTAAACCCTATTAATTATGCAAAATAGATTACGTAGTGTTGATTGGGTTATGGTTTTAGCAACTTTACCTATTATGGTTGCGGGTTTAGTTAGTATGCGTAGTCTAACAATAGAGACTAGTTTTTTTAGTCATCAACTAATGTGGATTAGTATTTCTTTTGCGGTATTCTTTTTTGCCAGTCAAACAGATTTTCGTTTTCTGAAAAGAAGCGACCTTTTGGTAAGAATATTTCTTGTATTAGCAAGTTTACTGTTGCTTTTGTTTTTAGTTAGTAAAAGTGTTAACGGGGCAACGAGTTGGTTCCAGTTGGGCGGGGTAGCTTTTCAGCCAGTAGACATGATGAAACTAGCCGTTATTATTATTTTAGCTAAATACTTTTCTCGTCGACATGTAGAAATCGCTCAATGGAAACATTTATTTATTTCTGGGTTGTATGCGTTTATACCTTTTATGTTGGTTTTTTTACAGCCAGACTTTGGTTCAGCAATGATAATAGGTGTTATATGGTTCGGTATGTTGTTGGTTTCTGGTTTGGGTCGTAAACAATTGCTAATAGTTTTGTCTGTGGCTGTTGTCGCATTTGCTTTTCTGTGGGTAGGTGTATTTAAGCCTTATCAAAAAGCTCGTATTTTAAATTTTATAAACCCTTCTGCAGATGTACGTAAAACAGGCTATAATGCTCTACAGTCAACCATAGCTGTTGGTTCTGGTCAGTTTGTTGGCAAGGGTGTGGGTTATGGCACACAAAGTCGTTTACAATTTTTACCAGAACATGAAACAGATTTTATTTTTGCGGCTTTTGCAGAAGAATGGGGTTTTGTTGGTTCCATTTTGTTATTAATGCTTTATGGTGTTATATTCTGGCGTATATACGACACAGCAACAAAAGGCGAAACAAATTTTGAAGTTTTATTTGGTGTTGGTGTAGCTATATATTTACTAGCACATATTATTATAAATATAGGTATGAACATTGGTATAATGCCGGTAACGGGTATACCACTGCCTTTTATGAGCTACGGTGGTTCGCATTTAGTTACAGAAATGTTAGCTTTAGGGTTACTGTCTTCTACTCGTCGTTATGCACGTGCTACACATCGTAGTAGTATGTCTAGTATGTTGGTAGGTAGTGTGTAAGAATACTTTTAAAATTTATACTAAACAGTATAATAAAAATATAAATGAAATATCTTGAAAATATTAATATATACATATTTAATTATCTGCATGGTTTAGCTTTTCATTATACTTGGTTCGATAAACTTGTGGTTTTTCTTTCAAACGACTTTGGTTATCTTTTAATAGTAGTTTGTTTTATATATTTGCTTTTCCGGCATATAGACCAGTCTAACAAACACACTATAAATACTTTTGGTCGTACTTCAATCTACAATTACGCGAAAAAATTGCTGGTGCAATGGCATCCTCCACACCCTATACTACGCCGTCGTGTAAAAGAAATAATATTTATTTTTAGTGGGGCAGGGCTTTCCTGGGCTTTGGTTACGGTTTTAAAAGATCTTTTTGTAAACCCACGACCTTTTATACTTTACCCAAGCATAGAAACATTGTTTCGTTTTGGTTCGCTAGAATCTTTTCCTTCGGGCCATTCTGCTTTTTACGCAGCTTTGGCAGTTTCTATATTTGCGTACCACCGTCGTGCCGGAATTTGGTTTGCACTAGGAGCTGTTGTAATAGGTGTGTCACGTATCATAGCTGGGGTGCATTTTCCATTAGACGTATTGTTTGGTTTTATATTTGGGGCATCTGTTGCCATTTTGGTCTATGTTTTTTTCAGAAAATTAGCAAAAATGTATAAAAAACAGGTTGATTTTGTGTTTGAAAAACTTTAGTTTATATATTTTTTTGACATAAGTCTGATTTGTGGCAAGTGTTGCAATTTTGGTAAAAGTCTATAAAATAAAGGAATTATGTGGAAAACAAGAATTACAGCGCTTATAGTCCTTATTCTGGCGACAGGGTTGGGTTATTTTGTATATACATCAGAAATGAAAGCTTCAGTAGCAAATGAAGCTCAAACCACTGGTACTGTACAACCAAAGAAAACATTTATGAACAGTCATGGTTTTAAACTAGGCCTAGACCTTAAAGGTGGTTCACACCTTGTATACCAAGCTGATGTAACCACTGTAAAAGGCGACGTGGGTGAAGCTATGGCGTCATTGCGCGATGTTATAGAACGTCGTGTAAATGCACTTGGTTTATCAGAACCTATGGTAACTGTAGAAAACGCTGGTTTTACTAATGGCGGCGAACATCGTTTAATAGTAGACCTACCTGGTGTTACAGACATAAACCAAGCAATAAAACAAATAGGTGAAACACCTGTACTTGAATTTAAAATTAAAAACCCAAACCCAGCTCCACAAAAAATTACTGTTGATAAAAATGGTGTGGCAAATTTAGCTATAGACCCAAACAACGAATGGGTAAACACTGGTTTAACTGGTGCATATCTTGACCACACAAATGTAGAATTTGACCAAACTACAAACGAACCAAAAGTTTCTTTGGTGTTTAACAAAGAAGGTGCAGAATTGTTTGAAAAAATAACAGGTGAAAATGTTGGTAAACAAGTTGCTATATTCCTAGACGGGGGTATTATTTCAGCGCCAAATGTAAACGAAAAAATAACTGGTGGCCAAGCTGTTATATCAGGCAACTTTACACCTAAGGCTGCAAAAGAACTTTCTGACCGTTTAAACTTTGGTGCGTTACCTGTGTCTGTTAACCTTGTTTCTACACAAACTATAGGTGCTTCACTTGGCACTGACGCAGTACACGCTGGTGTAAAAGCTGGTATCGTTGGTTTTCTATTAGTGGCTCTATTCCTTGTGCTTTGGTACCGTTTACCAGGCGTTATTGCTGTTTTATCTCTTTCTGTTTATGTGCTTATTGTTTTAACTATATTTAAAATTATACCAGTTACATTAACAGCTGCGGGTATTGCTGGGTTTATAATATCTATCGGTACTGCGGTGGACGCAAACATACTTATATTTGAACGTATGAAAGAAGAATTGCGTCGTGGTAAAGACCTTTCTGGTGCTATACATGCTGGTTACGACCGTGCGTGGACATCTATACGTGATGCAAACATTTCTTCTATTATTACAGGTATAATATTATATAGCTTTGGAACAGTTTTGATAAAAGGCTTTGCTCTAACACTTATTATTGGTATGCTAGTAGCTTTGTTTTCTGCCATTACTGTTAGTCGTTTGTTTATATACGCTCTGTCAATAAAACGCCAAAACAAATTTGTTTCATTCTTGTTTGGTTCAGGTTTCCGTCGTAACAGAGTTATAAAGTCGGAAGTTTAAAATTCATCAAGCATAACTTTCAATAAAAACTTTATAAACTTTATACTTTAAAAACTTTTAACTAACTACCATGTTTATCATTAAATACAAAAAAATATTCGTTTCTATATCAATACTACTTGTTGTTGGTTCTATAACTGCAATTAGTGTGTTTGGTTTACCACTAGGTATAGACTTTAAGGGTGGGGCTTTGACAGAAGTGTCTTACCAAACAACACGTCCTGACATAGATACACTTAACACAGAAATAAAAACACTAAACTTTGGTGAAGTTACTCTACAACCAACGGGTGACACTGGTTATTTTATTAAGACTCGAGCATTGTCAGAAACAGAACGTGAACAACTTTTAACTACAATAAGTTCTGGTACAACAGGTACAGCAACATTGAAAAGTTATACATCTATAGGCCCATCAGTAGGGCACGAACTTACTCGTAAAATGGTATTGGCAATAATATTTGTTTCTATTGCTATTATACTTTTCATTGCATACGCGTTTCGTAATGTTACACGTCCTGTTTCAAGTTGGAAGTATGGTTTTATTGCCATTGTTACACTTATACACGACATTATGATACCCATCGGTGTGTTTGCTGTATTAGCTCGCAGTTATGGTGCTGAAGTAGACACATTGTTTGTGGTGGCTATATTAACAGTGCTTGGTTTGTCTATATCAGACACCATTGTTGTGTTTGATCGCATTCGCGAAAACATCCGTGTTACTAAATATGCAACATTTGCAGAAACAGTAGGTCATTCATTAAAAGAAGTTATAACACGTTCTATAAACACATCTGCAACTGTTATTATGGTGTTGCTCGCGTTGTTCTTCTTTGGCCCATCTACAACTCGTGTGTTTGCTCTTATGATGACAGCCGGTATGTTTTTTGGAACATATTCATCTATATTCCTAGCGTCACCATTGTTGGTTTATGTAGAACAATGGCAGAAGGGGAAGAAATAATAAGCTTTTAGCTGTTTGCTTTTAGCTTAGATACTCCTACCAGTTAT
>JBPCTC010000085.1:0-4073 GCA_051006535.1 Minisyncoccia bacterium | reverse complement strand
GCTTGATTGGTTTCATAAACCTAAGTTACACACTAGGTTATGACACCAAATTAGGGTTGGTAAAAGTTTTGGTGACAAAATCAGACACTATTAAAAAAGGAGAATTCTTTTTGGTTGTAAACACTGATTTTACTGCTTGGATAAGCAAGGAATATTTTGAAACTCTACAAGCCGGTAAACCGTACTGGGTTCATGCCAAATGGCAGGAATATAGAAAGGGTAATTGGGTAGATATTTCACCTCCTTCTGAACCAAGTAAAGCTAAAAAGAACCAGTATTGCCTTGTTTTTAATGTCGGTCAAGTACAACCATGGCCTAAAACCAGCCAACCAACTGAAAACAAGAAGGTTGACCCGCCTGGTAAAAAGGCAAGAAGGGCATAAAAACCCTTATTTTACAAAGAAAACACTGTCTAAATGGCAGTGTTTTTTACTTGACAAATTCTATTTTAGTAGTATACTTAATAGGAAAAATAATTCTAACCCTTTAAACCAAAAGCCTGCCCGGCTAGGGCAATTATGAACAAGTTATTTACAATAATTGTGTTTGTGGCCGGGATGGTTATAAACACATGGGCGCAAGAACCGCCCAAAAACGACTTACCAATAGCAAAAAAATCGCTGACAATGGCAGAACAGAAAAAACTGCTACTGAGTGATGCATCTGTTGCTCAAAATTTTTACTTTGCTTCTGTTTCAGAAGTAAAAAGTAGTATTGTTTCAAATCTAAATTCCTATTCGAAAGATCAGGGTTGGGTTTTTGAAGACGGTGCTCCTGTAGAATTTGTACAAGAAGATTTGGAAAAATATTTTGATAATTACTTTGTTGAGAAGGAATTCACTTTTAAAAAAGGTGACTATAATATTTCTTATTTCGACAAAGAAACTAAAAAAATAAAAAGCTATGCTTATCGAGCAAATAAAATAAATGAAAAGTTCATTTGTTTCGACCCAAATCAAATTCCTGATATTAAAAATAAAGGAATTTTGAAAGTCGTTCCAATAATTTCTGAAGTTTGTGGCAACATGATCGGCCCGGCGGATGTAAGTCTTCCAGAGCCTGCAAGTGTGAAGTTGAACGAAGACGGGGAAACTTTAGACACAACTAAAACAGTTTACAAATACAGTGACAAAAATGGAAATGTTTTTATTACCATAAACAACACTGTAAAATCAGAACAAAAAACTGGTGATGTAAAAGTTGATGTTTCAGACCCAACCCCTGTTGTTGCAAGTAACACCGTTGACAACAGTAAGCCGTACCAAAGGCTAGGAACAGATTATTCACCTCAGACAACCACCACCGTTCCTGCTACAAATTATATTGTAGTTAATCCTGAACATGAAAACACTTATGTTCGAGACAAAAAAGGTGTATTTTGGTGGTATGCTGGTAGTGTACTTACTCGAGTAACAGAGGCTGTTTTGTTGGCTTATTTATATCGTCAATCATATAATTATTACGATTATATGGGTTACAGGTATCAATATTTTACCCCTCCAGCCGATTATCGTTACCAAGTTTGGCAAGAAAATGATCGTAAAAGAAACAACGCCACCATCCAAGGAAGTGCTGGGAACGCCCAGGTAAATAGAACAATTCAAGGAAGTGCTGGGTATAATTCTAATTATGGGTTAATAGAAGCATCTTCTCATTGGTAGGTTCTTAAAAGGTTGTCCAGCATTAAATTGTATTTTTACATATTTAGTGCTGGACTCCATATTTTAGGTCTGGATTTTTTCAACACTATTTTTAATAAATAAAAATGTTGAACAAAGCCATAACATATGTAAAGCCAATATGTTATAAATCAAGACCTTAAACATGGAATTCATGTGTTTATATAAAACATATGTACCAGTTGTGTGTAATTGAATGTTTCTGTCCATTCTGACAGAAGAATATATATGAAAAATTTTAAAAATATGAAAATAAAAATAAGTGCACTAGTTTTTGTGCTAGTTTCTTTTATGTTTCTAGGTGCCTTTGCACAAACAGCAATGGCGTCTGTTACATGGAACCAAGACGGTGTTACTACTGTCAAAGTTGGTAAAACAGGTTCGTTTGCAAACATATATACAACAAACGAAACTTTTTCAAATGGCGAATACGCATATGTACAAGTTTATTACCATGTAATGAACAACGAAACAGCTACAGATGCACGCATTAGTTTGAATCAAGGTGGCTCTACAACATCACACACATTATATGGTGGAGTATATGGTGGTGGTAGTTCTGCAACAGGTAGTGTAACTATAAACACAAACACACATTCTACGTTGACTCTTGTTGCTGTACGTCGTTGGACAAACGACGGTATGGGTAACCAAACAAACCCTACTGGCGAAGATGTTACTGGTATGGCTTCTTCTGCTGTAAACGGCGGGTCTTATTCATTGGACACTGTTAGCGGTAACCTAAACACACAGGGTGCGGTTGTGTTTAAGTTCTTAGTAAACACTACTACAAACAACAGCTACCAATATGCATGTAGCGACAATTCAGACAACGACGGCGACGGTCTTTACGATATGCAAGATCCTGGTTGTTCTTCATCAACAGACAACGACGAATATAACTATATAAATAACTACAACTATGTAAACAATTACAATATACCACCAACTGCATATACTGGTTTTGCTACAAGTATTACTAATACAGGTGCACAACTAAACGGTATTGGTTCTCCAAACGGTGCTTATACAACAGCATGGTTTGAATGGGGTATTACTAACAGTTTAGGTACTACAACTAATACACAAAACATTGGTTCGTCAGGTGACATGTACCCGACAACATTTGTTTCAGGTTTAAACCCTGGCACATTATATTTCTATCGTTTATGTGTTTCTAATGTAAACGGACAACGTTGCGGCGACATTGTTTCTTTTAAAACAACAGGTTCTACATATGTTGCTAATAATAATGTTACTCCAAAAATAGTTTACCGTGACCGTGTGGTTTCTGCTCCAACTGTTGTTAACCAACAACTAGTGGCGGCTTCAGTTACACAAGGTTTGGTGGCTATACGTGTACAAGACCAAGGTGCAGAACGTTCTTATGTTTCTGCATGTATTGGCGACACATTTAACTACGACGTTTATTACCAAAATGTTTCAAACAAAGATCTATCAAATGTTATATTGCGTGTAGATTTTCCTGAACAAATAAATTTTGTTTCTTCACACGGTGGTACGTATAGTTCTAAAGACAATACTGTTACATACGAAATCGGTACATTAAAGTCTGGCGAACAAGGACATTTTTATGTAACTGCAAAAATGTCTAGTTTGGCAAAAGGTAAAGACTTAGTTGTTTCAACGGTGCGTGTTGTATACACAAATCCAACAACTGGTGCCCAAGAAGAAGCTATAGGCTATGCATTACACAAGTTCCAAGGTTGTTCTACAGACACAAACCTGGGTGCTGCTGCGTTGTTTGGTTATGGTTTCTTTCCAACAACATTGTTTGGCTGGTTACTGTTGTTACTGGTTATACTAGTATTAATATTAGTTGGCCGTATGGTATACGACAAAACAATGTCTAAAAAACAAACCACAACAACTATATAACAATAAACTAATATATAAAAAATCTAAATAAAAAAACAAAACTCCATAAAATGGAGTTTTGTTTTTTTGTTTTCTGACTGGTAGGGGTGTCAGTGTTGTGCTATAGTGTGCACATAAATATTATGGAAAAGACATACACAACTAAAAATGCGTCTGATATGGGAAGTATAGCAACAGAATTTGTTGCGTATATACAGGCGCTACCAGCACAAAACCACGCTCTTGTTGTAGCACTAACCGGCGACCTTGGTGCAGGTAAAACAACTTTTATACAAAACGTTGCCAGTGTTTTAGGTATAACTGAAAACATAAACAGCCCGACATTTGTAATATTGAAAAAATATTTACTACCACAGATTGTGGGTGTCTTTACTGAACTGGTACATATAGACGCATACCGTTTAGCTGACGAAGCTGAATTAGAAAAAATCCGTTTCAATGACTACTACAACAACCCCAATGCAATATTGTGCATAGAATGGCCTGAAATAGTAC
>JBPCTC010000084.1:0-3286 GCA_051006535.1 Minisyncoccia bacterium | reverse complement strand
TTCTAGTAGTCCTTGTTGTATTAGGTATGGTTCCACAACTTCTTCTAGTGTGCCTTCTTCTTCACCACTTGCTGCAGAAAGCGTTGCTAAACCAACAGGTCCGCCGTTAAACTTTTCTATAAGTATGGTTAGTATATTACGGTCTGTTGGTGTTAGTCCGTATTCGTCTATACCTAACAGAGCCAGTGCTTCGCGAATGGTTTTTTCATCCAGGTTTTGTTTATTGACTTGTGCATAGTCACGCACACGTTTTAAAAAGTAGTTTGCGGTACGTGGTGTAGAACGGCTACGAACAGCTATTTCTGTAAGAGCTTTGTTGTCTAGTTTTATACCTAATACTGAAGCAGACCTTTCTATTATTTTTTCTAGTTCAGGCACTGTGTAGTATTCTAGTCTGAATGTTCCGCCTGAAAAACGTGAACGTAGTGGTGCAGACAACAGTGCAACCCGTGTTGTTGCTGCTAGAAGTGTAAAAGGGGGTAGTTCTAGTTGTATTGTTCTTGCAGATGGGCCTTTACCTATAATAATGTCTAACACACCGCTCTCCATTGCTGGGTATAGAACTTCTTCGATCATTTTGTTCAGACGATGTATTTCGTCTATAAAAAGTATGTCTCCTGGTTGTAGGTTTGTTAGCAAAGAAGCCAGGTCTCCAACTTTTTCTATAGCAGGACCTGATGTTGTTTTTAAGTTACGTCCGGTTTCTCGGGCTATAAGGTGGGCGATAGTTGTTTTACCGAGGCCTGGTGGTCCATAGAACAAAATGTGTTCTGCTGGGTGGTTTCTTTCGTTAGCTGCAGTAAGTAAAATACGCACATTGTTTTTAATGTGTTCCTGCCCAATGTAGTCGTCCCATGTGTTTGGACGAAGTGTTTGGTCTAAATAGCCTTCATTTTCAACGTTTTTTGACATATTTTATAAAAAATGGTTATGCACAGTTTTTCCACATTTTGTTGACTAAACAGACTTGCGTGTATTATAACGCGTGGTATATTTAGTACTCACCAGTTGTACTAAAAAGTAAAGCTGGTTTTACTTGACAAATATTTATAGATGTGCTACACTTAAAACAGTTAAATACTGTATATCTATTATATCATATATCCGCTAGTCGGCGGAAAGAAGGCATAAATCTCTAAGTAATCAACCTTTGGTCTAGAGGTTTTGAAGGAGGACGTTCTGGTGTGCTTGCATTCCTGGTGCTATCCTGCGACATTATCTTACTCGTTTTTATTATTATTAGCGAGGATTATTTAGAGATTTATGCTTTGTTTCTCCTAATAAAATAAAACACCCCGGTTGGGGTGTTTTGTTGTTTATATACTTACCATGTCTACTACAGACGCAACTTCTTCGTATGTTGTTATTCCTTGTAGTATTTTTATAATACCGTCTTCGCGCATGTTTAGTATACCTTGGGTTTCAGCTACTTTTTCTACATCACGTTCACTTGGTTCTGATACTATTAGTTTTGCTATAGCGTCGTCTGTTAGTATTGCTTCAAACACACCTATACGGCCTTTGTAGCCAGTCATGTTACATTCTGCACAACCAACAGCCTGGGGTATTTTATATTCAGAATTTATATCTATATCGTAAATGTATTTATTTAAAGAAACTGCTTTTTCTAAAATCTTTTTAATAGCTTCTTTTTCATGAATACTTGGGGCTCTTTCTGTTTTACAAACAGGGCACACTTTACGAACTAAACGTTGTGCAATACCAACTGATAATGCAGAAACTAATATGTTTGGGTTTGCGCCCAGGTCTATAAGGCGGGGTATTATACCTGCGGCACTGTTTGTATGCACGGTAGAGAAAACCATGTGTCCCGTTAATGCAAAATTTATTGCTATCGAAGCACTTTCTTTGTCGCGAATTTCTCCGACCATACATATTTCAGGGTCTTGGCGCATTGCAGAACGAATTGATTCAGCAAATGTATAACCATGTTGTTCGTCTACTTGCGTTTGTGTTATACCGGGTAGGTGGTATTCTATTGGGTCTTCGACTGTAATAATTTTCTTCTCTGTAGAATTTAACTGGCGTAGGAAGGAGTATAGTGTTGTAGTTTTACCACTGCCTGTTGGGCCTGAAATAAGTATCATTCCGTGGGGTTTGTTTATTTCTTGTTGTACTATACTAAATAACTTTTTTTCTATACCTAGGTCTTCAAATTTAACTTGAGTTGTTTTTGGGTTTAGTATGCGCATTACAATGCCTTCTCCGTATGCAGAAGGTATAACAGATGTACGTATACCTATTTCTTCGTCTTTTATAAAAATACTAAAACGGCCATCTTGTGCGTTTGTTGTACTACTTAACTTCATTCCAGAAATAAGTTTTATTCGTGAATTTATAAGATGGTATTTTTCTGTTGGTATTTGCATTATTTCCTGCAATACTCCGTCTAGTCTATAGCGTAAACGTATAAAATTTTCTTCTGGTTCTATGTGCACATCAGATGCGTCTATAGACAAAGCCCCTGCTAGTATTGTTTCTAGTATGCGTGAAGTAGTGTGTATGTCGTCAGAAGACAGTATTTGTTTTATCTGTTCTGATACATCTGATATTGTTTTTATTTCACTTCCAAGTTTAGTAAGTGTTTGACTTGATATGTCTATGCCTCCTTCGCGTGAAAGAGTTGCGTGTGAAAGTTCTGCGTACCTTTCCCATACACGGGCCAGACTTGCATGGCTTGCCATATAGACTTCCGGTATTAAGTCTTTACGTTTTAAGTCGTCTATTGTTTGTAACAAGTATTCGTTCTGGGGGCTTATTATTGCTAAACTTATGTGTCTACCTGCTGCTTTAAAAGGTGCACAGTTTGCACGTTTTGCATCTTCTTCGTTTACAAAACGAAGAGCGTCCATTTCTATGGTTTGGTTAGCAAGGTTTACATACGGTATGTTGTATGTGTTTATGGCTAACGATTCTACTAGTTCTTCTTCTTCTCGAATACTAATATCATCTATTCTTTTATCTGCTTTGTCGTCTTGAAAGGCGTTCATAAGTACTATTATATAGTAATTTAAAAGCTTTGTGGAGCTTTTAGGGTATATAGGACTATGTATTGACAAAAATTGTAAATAATATATAATATAGCCATAATTCATATTTTTAAAACCTTTAAATTTCCGCGCCCCTTAGGGCAAAATTATGAGAAAGTTATTTACAATAGTGCTTTTCCTGGCTCTTTTGGGGTCGGTAGCACAAAAAGCATTTTCACAGGACGAAGTTCCTGTAACTAAAACAAATGAAACCCGCTTGATTGGTTTCATAAACC
>JBPCTC010000083.1:0-6643 GCA_051006535.1 Minisyncoccia bacterium | reverse complement strand
GGTAAAGGTAACGGTGTTTCTTTCTTGATATTTGCTGGTATTGTAGCGGCTATACCAACACATATGGCTCAACTACAATTTACTTTTAACAGTAGTCAAATTATAGAACTTATTGCTTATGCTATTGCAGGTTTAGTGTTAATAGCGGGTGTTGTGTTTATAACTGAAGCAGAACGTCCTATACCAGTTTCATATGCACGACAAGTTCGTGGCGACCGTGTTATAGGTGGTGGTGCAACATTTTTACCTCTTAAAATGAACCAAGCAGGTGTAATACCAATTATATTTGCTTTGTCTATATTGTTGTTTCCTCAACTTGCAGCAAGTTTCCTTTCTGGACTGTCTTATGGTTGGGCACACACAGTAGCTAATGCGTTAACTGCCTTTCTACAAAATAGTTGGCTGTATGCGTTTGTATACTTTATACTTGTAGTTGTATTTACATACTTTTACACTGCGGTTACTTTTGACCCAGAAAAAATGTCTAATGACTTACAAAAAAGCGGTGCGTTTGTACCAGGTATCCGACCAGGTATGGCAACAACAGAATACATTTCACGTATTGTAACTCGCATTACATTAGTAGGAGCTGTTTCTTTGGGTGTTATTGCAGTGTTTCCGTTAATAATGAAGTCTATTACAGGTATTACATCGTTAGCATTGGGTGGTACTGCATTGTTGATCGTTGTTTCAGTTGTTATAGATTTGATCAAACGTATTGACGCACAACTGTCAATGAAAGAGTACTAATAAGTCTGAAAGTCTAAAAGTCGAAAGTTGAAAGTATACTTTCGACTTTGGACTTTTTACTTTATACTATATGTATGCATCCATATACATTTATATTTTTTGGTCAGTCTGGTGCCGGCAAAGGTACACAGGTTCAGTTGTTACAAAAGTACCTTGAGCAAAAAAACCGTAATGTGCTAAAAATAGAAACTGGTGCAAAGTTTCGAGAGCTTTTAACTAGCGAAACTCTAACTGGTAGGCAAACCAAAGACCGTATTGGCCGAGGGTTGTTACTACCTGACTTTTTAGCTATTACACTTTGGGGCCGTGAAATAATAGAAAAAATAACTGGTAAAGAAGACTTGATACTAGACGGTTTGGCACGTAGACCCCACGAAGCACAGATGCTAGACGGTGCCATGACTTTTTACAACAGACACAAACCTTTTATTATATATATAAAAGTTTCTGAAGCTTGGTGTACAGCCAGACTTACAGAACGCGGTCGTTCTGACGATACCCCAAACCAAATAAAGAAAAGACTAGATTGGTTTAACTGGAACACCGTACCTTCTATTGCGTATTTCCATGAAAATCCAAATTATAATTTTGTTGAAATAAATGGCGAACAACCAATAGAATCAGTTTTTGCCGAAATATTAAACAAAACTAAATTGTAAACGCATGAATAAATTTTTACCTACTTATTTTGTTTAGCTATTTCTGTTCAGACTTTAAGACTTTATAAAATTTACGACTTTAATATGATAATCATAAAAACTCCAGCAGAAATAAAAATACTAAAAGAAGGTGGCAAGAGACTTGCTACTGTGCTTGAAGCTGTAAAACAAAAAGTTTTAAAAGAATGGCAAAATGGACTTACCACTGACGAACTAGATGTTTACGCAACAAAACTAATAAATGAAATGGGTGACATACCAGCTTTTTTGAACTACCAACCAGAAGGTGCGTCTATACCTTACCCACGTAGTTTGTGCGTGTCTATAAACCACCAGATAGTGCATGGCATACCAAATAAAAAAGTTATAATAAAAGAAGGCGACATAGTGTCTCTCGACCTGGGTTTAAAGCATGGTGGTTTGTTTACAGACCATGCTGTTAGTATTGTTGTTGGTAAAGGCACAAAACGCGACCACGAACTAGTAGATGCAGCCAACGGAGCATTGTTGGCGGGTATTAGTATGGCTGTGGCTGGTAACCGAATTGGGGACATTAGTTATGCTATAGAACAGTACTTGAAACCGTACAAAGTTGCTATATACCGCGAAATATCTGGCCATGGTGTTGGGCGTTATATACATGAAGACCCATACATACCAAACTACGGTAAACGTGGTACAGGTGCAGTATTAAAACCTGGTATGGTTATAGCTATAGAACCTATGATAGGGTCAGGTAGTATAAAAACAGTCATCGAGTCTGATGGGTATACTATTAGCACACTAGACCATTCACGCGCTGCCCATGCAGAACACACGGTTTTGATAACAGAAGGCGAGCCAGAGATTTTAACGAAGGTGTAACTAATTTCTTCCATAAGGAGGGGATTAAACACAAAATTACAATTATTCAAAAATTAAAAAACCCCGTGTGAATTCACGCGGGGTTATGCCTTTTTAGTAGGCCTTAATTTGTCTTTTTTGTTTTTTAACATTATTGGTACTGGTAAGTAAGTCCAATAATTCTTTTTTACCTTCACTGACTAGTTGACGTGCTCTTTCTCGGCATTTTCCACCTAGCTTTTCTCCAATTTCTTGCATACCGCAACCGCTTGTGTAAAGTATCAGGGCTCTTAGTGCGTTTTTGTTTTTTATGCCAACTTTTTTTATCATTGATTTAAAATACGTTTGCATAATGACTACCATGTTGTTTCGGGCAACGTTTTCTAACCAAACAGTACCTTCCTTTATGCTTGGATGGTATTGTTTTAGGTATTCTTTTATCAAGTTTTCCCTGAACAATAATTTTGGTCTTTTGGAGTCAAAATTATCGGAAGATATCATTGTAAACGGTATATGATGTTGTTCGCAAAAATATCGGTTGATTTTGTTCTTTTCAAGCCCAAGGATTTTTTCTACATCCCTGGTTGTAATGAACTTTTCAGTTCCGTCTAGTTTTGTTAGATTTAATTCCTTAGCTAACTTAAAAGCGTCTACTGAAAGGTCTTTAGGATCTATCAAGTTTTTAGGAATCAAAAATTGGTTTTTAAATTTTTTAATGGTTCTTTTATCTGTTATCAACAGAATATCAGTAACTTCTTTTAATGAAAGGAAGTTTTTTGGGTTTGAAGATTCAGTGTCCATAATCTTATAGGTTTTTTAAGGTATTGTTTGTTGCAGTGTAGCACTATAAAATATGGGTGTCAAACACATTTTTATTTGAAAACAAGGCCTTTTTCTGATAGTATATGCCTATGGAAAATATGGAAAAATCATTGATTATTATGAAGCCAGACGCTATACAGCGTAATTTATTAGGGGAAATTATTAACCGTTTTGAACGTAAAGGTTTAAAAATTATAGGTCTTAAAATGGTACATTTGTCAGACGTAGTATTAGAAGAACACTATGGCCACTTAAAAGACAAGCCATTTTTCGGAACAATTAAAAACTTTATGCAGTCTTCGCCTGTAGTTGTCATGGCTCTAGCAGGTCATGGTGCAATCGGTGCTATACGTACCATAGTTGGTCCTACAGCAGGTTACGAAGCTGCTGGTGGCACAATACGTGGCGACTATTCTATGAGTAAGCAGTCTAACATAGTACACGCGTCTGACAGTGCAGAAAATGGTGTTGCTGAAGTTGCTCGTTTTTTTGCGGAAGGTGAAATATTTGAATACCAAAAAATAGATACAGATTTTATTTACTCTGATCGTAAGTAAAATAACACTTTTTTAAAGGTCTGTTTTTTGAAGTTTATTTTACAAGGTGTAATAAACGACATTGTACAAGTTTGTCTATATTGATTTACTTGTAGTGTGGATGTAAAATGTAGTTACGGGTATCTTGTAAAGTATTAACTAGAACAATATACTTATAGGGAATCGTAGTCCAGATTTATTTTTATCTATTTGGCGCTTTACCCACTTAGCTTTAACTAGCTAATGCATACTAGATAGCCGTAAAGAAAACACCAGCGCAAGCTGGTGTTTTCTTTACGGTAATAAAGTCGCGCTTATCCGACAGTTGTGCGACACGATTCCTGGTAGAATCGTGTAGGTTGGTTTTTTATTATAAACCCCTCCCTGACCCTCCCCTTATCAAGGGAGGGAATGAACTTCAAAAAGATTCCTTCCCCTGATAAGGGGGAGGTGCCAAAGGCAGAGAGGGTTTTTAAAAATAAAGATGATATAATACACCTATGAAACGAATATTAGAAGTAGAAATGGGTATAACTATGGCAATATTGTTCCTGGCAAGCCTAGGAGCTTATTTTTTCTACTGGTATTCTACTATTTGGTTTTTTGATATGCCAATGCATTTTATAGGAGGGTATTTTATATGTATTGCCTTGATGTACGTTACAGGTTACAGGTTACATGCTACGGGTTATAAGGGTGAAGATAAAGATGTAATTAAAAAAAATAATCATAAATATTTTTATTTAAAACTTATACTTCTTACATTTATTATTGGTTTATTGTGGGAAGTCTATGAATATGTTGTAGATCTGTATTTTGGCAACCACCTTGTTGTGTTAATAGATTCTTTTTCTGATTTATGTTTTGATACAGCTGGTGCTATAACAGCATTATTCTTTATAGATAAGTATATGTTATAATTTAGAATATGGAAGAATCAAAACCAAAAACTCTAACTTTAAAATTTTGTTCTGGTGCTGGTGCTGTAACAGGAGCAAACTTTTTATTACAACAGAACGAAGAAGGTGGTAAAAAATTTTTAGTAGACTGTGGTATGGAACAGGGTACTGCAGAAGCTGACGATACAAACTGGAGTAGTTTTATGTACAACCCTGCTGAAATAGACATACTGTTTATTACACATGCTCATGTGGACCATATAGGGCGTATACCTAAGCTTGTTTCAGAAGGTTTCCATGGACGTATTATATCTACAGATGCAACGCACGACCTGGCCCTACCTATGTTGATGGACACTGTAAACATTATGGCGCATGACGTTAAACACCCTGGTGTAAAAGAAATGTATACAGAAGAAATTGTAAAAAAAGCGCTGTCTTTGTGGGAAGGTTTTCCATACTACCAGGACATAAACATAGACCATGGTTTTAAATGTCAGTTCAAAGATTCTGGGCACATACTGGGTTCGGCAATGTTAGAAATATATTATGGAACAAAGAAAATAGTTTTTACAGGCGACCTTGGAAATTCACCTTCGCCACTACTACGCGACACCGACCCTATAGAAGCCGACTATTTAATAATGGAATCTGTTTACGGAGACAGAAACCACGAACATCGTGACGAACGCCGTAAACTATTAGAAAAAGTAATAGAAGACAACTATAACAGAAAAGGTGTGTTAGTTATACCAACTTTTTCTTTAGAAAGAAGTCAGGAACTATTGTTTGAAATAAACGAATTTGTAGAAAACAAACGTGTACCACAAATGCCAGTTTTTTTTGATTCGCCTTTGGCTATAAAATTAACTTCTATATACCACAAATATTCAAAATATTTTAATCAAGAAGCTAAAGATGGTATACATGAACGCGGGGATATATTTACATTTCCAGGTTTAAAAGTAACACCTGAAACTGAAGATTCAAAACAAATATTACACACACCAAGTCCTAAAATAATAATTGCTGGTTCTGGTATGTCTAATGGTGGTCGTATACTACACCACGAACATAACTACCTTCCAGATCGTAACAACACATTGCTACTAACAGGCTACCAGTCTATGGGTACACTAGGCCGTTTAATAGAAGACGGTGCAAAAACAATACACATAGCCGGCGAAGACGTACCTGTACGTGCTAAGGTGGTTAAAATAGATGGATATTCTGGACACAAAGATTCAGACCATTTGTTAGAATTTGTAGCACAAATGCAAGACCGTGTACAAAAAGTTTTTGTTTGTATGGGTGAACCTAAGTCTGAATTCTTCTTGGTGCAAAAACTTCGCGACAATTTAGGTGTAAATGCTATAGCTCCAAAAGCGGGTGACACTGAACTTTTGTTGTGCTAAAATGTATAAATGCAATTAAATGATGACAATGTTAAAAAAGCTATCCGTGTAGATAATCCAGTTGAAAAGAAACAAACATTGCTTTGTTATAATGGACCTATAGGTAATGGAGAAAAACATAACCATATAAAAATCAAAATAGGTATTTCTGGTGCAGCTGAAACTGGACACTGTGGTTTGCACGCTCTTGATCTAGCTAAAGAACTTGGTCGTGAAGTAGTAGAACAAGGTGGTATATTAGTTACAGGCGCAACTACTGGTTTTCCACTATGGACATCTATGGGTGCAAAAGAAGCGAATGGTATTGTTATTGGTTTGTCGCCAGCAACTAATGCAGAAGACCATGTAAACAACTGGCACCTACCATTAGAATTTACAGACCTTATTATATATACAGGTTTTGGTTTTCCTGGACGTGATCTACTTTTTACTCGTAGTTGTGACGCTTTAATATTTGGTTGTGGGCGCATTGGTACTATACACGAATTTACTATAGCCTATGAAGACAATAAACCTATAGGCATACTAGAAGGTGACTGGGACACTGCAGAAACTTTCCGGGACATATTGGCTCGTAGTGGAAGGTCTTCAGACAATATTATATTTGAAAAAGACCCTAAAATACTGGTAGAAAAAATACTTGCAATGGTTGTAGAAAACAAAAAGATAGTGCGTTAAAAACAAAGCCGAACAATAAAAATCTGCTGGTGGATTAATCC
>JBPCTC010000082.1:0-2340 GCA_051006535.1 Minisyncoccia bacterium | reverse complement strand
CTGTATAGTAATTCTTAATTGAAAAATTTTAGTAAATATAATTAAACCTTAAACTTAAAGCATGGTTTGATATTAGTGGTTTTTATTTTGCATTTTTTTAAAAAAGTGCTATAATACAAAAGCGTTAAATTAGACAACGCAAATATGGCTCTATCGTCTAATGGTTAGGACACGGCCTTTTCAAGGCTGTAATCGGGGTTCGATTCCCCGTAGAGTCACAAAATAAAAAACACCTTTTACAGGTGTTTTTTATTTTGTGATACTTTATAAAGAATTTACATCATTAAACAACTTTGGGTGTTTTTCAGATTCCAGAATAATGCGGTTCATCATGGATGCAGATTCTACTGGGTATTTACCCTGAGCAGATTCTTCGGACAACATTACTGCGTCGGCACCACAGAAAACAGCATATGCAACGTCGGTAACTTCGGCACGAGTTGGGTTTTCATTTTCTGTCATGGACAACATCATTTGTGTGGCAACTATAACAGGTTTGCCGGCAGTTTTACATTTGGCTATTATTTCTTTTTCTATAAAAGGTATCTGTTCTAGTGGAACTTCGTTGCCCATATCGCCACGTGCTACCATTATGGCGTCTGCAGATTCTATTATTTCATCTATTTTTTCTATAGCAACTGCACGTTCTATTTTAGCTATTATGGGCACTACATAGCCGTTTTGTTGCATTAGGTTGCGCAAAATTTGTACATCAGATGCAGAACCAACATAAGACATAGCCACGTAGTCTACTTTTTGTTCCAATCCAAAATGTAAATCACGAATGTCTTTTTCGGTTAACACATCTGTCGAACCATGTTTAAATTCATGGCCGTCTGTGGCCTGTACACGCGGGCCTGAAAGGTCCTGCACTATTGGTATAGAAATATTCATTTCGTTTGCTACCTGGCGTACAGTGGCTATATAGCCAGCATGTTCGGCATATGTACCCCAAGAAAAGTTTAAGCGTACAACACCCAGGTTGTTCTGTGCCATTTTTCGTATTGTTTCCAAGTCTTTACTTGATGGGCCAATGGTGGCAACTATTTTTACTGATTTCATTTTATGATGTTATGTTTATTAGTCTGTTATATTTAGCCATTCTTTCTGGTTTTATAGGCGACCCTGACTTTAAACCAAAGCAAGAAAAAGCATAACATAAATCGGCAATAAAATCATCGTTTGTTTCCCCACTTCTATGACTAACTATAAGTTTAATATCATTGTCACTTGCCAGTTGCATAGTAGCTAATGTTTCTGTCAGTGTACCTATCTGGTTTGGTTTTATTATCATCGCATTTATACTGTTGTTGTCTATGGCATCTTGCACAAGTTGTTTGTTTGTAACAGTAAGGTCGTCGCCCATTATTATAGAGCCTGGGTGTTGTTGTTTTAGTTGTGCAAAACTAGCAAAGTCTTCTTCGTTAAATGGGTCTTCTATAGAAAATAAATTAAATTCTGCAATCAATTCTGCATAAAGTTGCACCATGTCGGCGGTTGTGTAGTCTTTACCGTCTATAACATACACACCGTTAATATAAAAAGACGAAGCGGCTACATCTAAAGCCAAGCGTAGTTTACCAGCATAACCGTTTTCGTCTATGGCACGTTGTAGGTATACCAGCGGTTTGCTTATGTTTGTAACTGGTGGTGCAAAACCACCTTCGTCGCCCAAAACAAGTTCTGTTACACCTGTGTCAGCCTTTATAATATTTTCTAAACTACGTTGCACTGCCAGGCCCATGTTTACAGATTCAGCAACACTACTGTCTACTGACACTACATGGTATTCCTGAAAAGCTAAACCGTTTTTTGCATGTTTACCACCGTTTACCAGGTTCATGTATATGTGTGGTATTTTTTGTGTAGGTTTTATGTTTACAAGCTTTCTTAAGTATTCAAAAGTTTCTATACCACTAATAGTGGCGCCAAGTTTAGCACATGCCACACTAACACCAATGGTGTTGTTTGAACCCAGTTTATCTTTATTACTTGTACCGTCTAGTTGTAGCAGTGTTGCGTCTATACCAGCCTGGTCTAATACATCGTGACCTATTAATGCAGGGGCTATAATGTTGTTGCATACGTTTATGGCGTTTTGTACACCGTGTCCGTCTATGTCGCGCAGTTCGTGGGCTTCGTGGGCACCTGTACTGGCACCAGACGGTACTGCAAACGAACCATGTACACTACCACAACTAACTGTAACTAATAGTGTTGGGTTGCCACGTGAATCTAATATTTGTTCTGCATTTATATTTGTTATTTGTGTGTTCATTTTATTTTTCTGTATATAAAACCATAAGATCTGAAACATTTGCACCTGTTGCTCCTGTAAAC
>JBPCTC010000081.1:0-3179 GCA_051006535.1 Minisyncoccia bacterium | reverse complement strand
CACTTACACCTAATGTTATAAACGCTTTAGAAACCATAGCTACCGAAGGCATAGAAAAAGCTATGAGTTTATATAATTAAATTTAAAAAGCTTGTCCATTTATACATAGGGCAAGCTTTTTTTATTATATCTTCCTTTTTGAACCAGCTTTCTGCTGGTAGAAATAAAAATCAGAAACTTTACCGGCAACTTCTCCTACACTTGTTTTTTCCCAACTATTAAAATGGTGCAGTATTGTTCCGGCAATCAACTTTTCTAACTCTACTTTTTCATCAACCAAAATCAGACAGGATCTACTTGCTTTTAACCAAAGTTTTCGATCCTTACGTATTTCGATAAGATCAATATTTTTAAGCTTAGACAACTTATTAATTAAACTTAGAATTGATTTTATTATTCTCTTGTCTCTTTCTCTAACAATATAACCCATATCATAGACATCTTTTAGAGGCAATTCATAAATGTTCATTTTAAATTCGTCTTTGATCTCTTCTTTTATTGTATGAACAAAATTAAAATCTGACCTAAGTCTCTCAACATAAAAAGAAGAATAGCAGGTATTTAAGTAGTTTGTTACAACCACTTCATCTTGGTAGGTAGTCTTTTTTATTTTATCTTTTATTTCCATGACTAAAGAATTAATGGTTTATATAATTATATAAAAAATTTAGACATATATGCAAATCTATTTTTATACAAACACAAAAGAGCGGCGTCTACGGTGCCGCTCTTTTTGTTGTTTATAAACCTTATAAACTTTTAGACTTTTCTGCTTTATATAATCTAGCTTTAAGACCTTCATCCTTCACTGTGTTCAGGACATTCGGCTTTAGGCCTTCTTAGAAGGATCCATCCATACTAGTGTCATACGTTGGTCTTTAGGTTCGAACAATGTAACTTGGAAGTCGTATGTTTTACCTAGAGAAAGCTTTTCACGTAGTTTGTCTTCGCCACCAAAAGATGAATGGTGTACTAAACCAGCAACACCTTCTTTGATAGATACCAATGCGCCGTGTTTGTTGTATTTTATAACCACACCTTGTATTATGTCGCCCTTTTTAACTTTACCAATGAAAACATTCCATGGGTTTTCTTTTAGGGCTTTGATAGATAGAGATAATTTACCGTCTTTTATTTCGATAATCTTTGCTTTTACTTTTTCACCAACTTTAAACTTGGTACGTGGGTCGTCTATTAGGCCCCAGTCAAGTTCAGAAATGTGTGCTAGACCTTCTAAACCGTCTTCAACTTTTAAGAATACTCCAAAGTCTACTATACCAGCTATTTCAGTATCAACTTCGTCGCCAACGGTGTATTTACCAACCATTTCTGTACGTTCTTCGTTTGTGCCGTCTTTTTCAGAGAATATTAGTTTACCTTCTTTAGGTAATGCAGTTATCATAGTTACTGACAACCTTTGGCCAACTAGTTTTTTAAGTTCGTTAAGTATTTTGTCTTTGTCTGAGTCGTCTACACGAGGGTAGTGTTCTGCTTTAAGTTGTGACGCAGGTAGGAAGCCCATAATACCTTGCCAGTCGATAATAAGACCACCTTTGTTTGCTTCTTTAACAGTAAGTTCCAATGGTGTTTTAGCACGGATTATTTTTTCAGCTTCGCCCCATATTAATGCTTGTTTAGCTTCTTTCAAAGACAGTTCTATATAACCGTCTTCGTTTTCAATGTCTACAACTTTAGCCTTGATAAGGTCGCCGATGCTAACTTTTTTTAAAATGTCTTTTGCATTTGCAAATTCACGGCCGTATATAATACCTGTTCCAGCTGGACCAAGGTCTATGTATACTGCAGCTTTTGCAGTTCCAATAACTGGACCTTCTATAAGGGTATCCAGCACTGGTTTATCTGTTGATTTTTCGAAATATGTTTTCATACAATAAAAATTACCGCATTATTAAGCGGTATCCCTACAGGGCTTCTTGTTGCTTGGCCAGACTTTTTACAAAATCTGGTCAGAGGCGGCAAGGGTTAGCTCTATCTGGTTTGGCATAGGGTATACCCTTAGCCGATTAATAATGTCCCTTATACTACATTATTTTCTCAAAAAATCAACCCCGTGGATAAATCAGGGACTCAGCCCCTGATTTACAACCTACCACCTAGTCCATACTTTATGCTATACTACCACCATGGTTATAACATATTTCGGTAAACAATACGTAAAAATTACACAGGGCGATTTAACTATTGCCATTAACATTCCTGGTAAAGATTCAGACTACGCTAAACTTCCACACTTTGGAGCAAATATAGTTCTGTCTTCTAACAACCACCCAGACTACAACGGTATGGAATATGCAAACTACGGAGACAAGGTTGCATTTCCTATATCTGGACCTGGTGCATACGAAGTAAATTCTGTATTTATTACAGGCACAGGTAGCAAAATAAATCTTGATAAAAAAGACTACATAAACACCAGTTATGTCATGACTATCGACGGACTAAATGTGGTTTTCCTTGGTGCATTACAAAATGCCGACATTAAAAGCGACTTGCGCGAAGCTGTAGGTATACCAGACATATTATTTGTACCTATCGGTGGCAAGTCTGTTATAGATGCAAAGTCTGCTGTAAAACTTGCAAACGGTCTAGACGCTAAAATTGTAATACCCGTAGACTACGGCGACGATCAAAATACCGATGCATTAAAACTTTTCCTTAAAGAATCCGGTGCAGAAGGCACAAAACCTGAAGAAAAAATTACTCTAAAACGCAAAGATGTAGAAGGTAAAGAAGGTGAGGTGATGTTGTTAGCTACAAATAGTTAAATAAAAAACTCTTCATTTCTTGAAGAGTTTTTATATGCTACAATATAATAACAAACATATGGGTTACTTTGCACGACTAAAACAAAAACCACCTGAAGTTCAGTCACGCTATGCATTAGTATGGGCCAGTATTATTTTTATTGGTGTTTTGGTTCTATGGTTTGGAAACATGTCTTTTCCAGACGCAGGAACACTTATACCTAAAGATGAGTCTTTAAAAGTAAAACTGCACGGTGTTACATCAAGTATTACAAATGAGTGGAATAGTGCTATAGATAAAGAAAAATAGTGTGTTTTAAAATTTACTATTTTTATTTTTTTATTAATACATATTAACAAATATGTCAATACTTTACTAAGGCAAAAATGCAGGGTGGAGTAGATAAAAGTAGA
>JBPCTC010000080.1:0-1652 GCA_051006535.1 Minisyncoccia bacterium | reverse complement strand
GTAAAGTACCAGTTCAAGAAAACCCTTCAGAAAAACAAAACCAGTCTCAAACACCATCTTTACCGTTGGCTGATTTATATGTAAACAAAGAAGACAACCTAAATCCACGTTATACATTTGATTCGTTTGTTGTTGGTTCTTTTAATGAATTAGCTTATGCTGGCGCACAGGCTATTATAAATTCACCAGGAATGGCATACAACCCATTTTTTATATATGGTTCAAGTGGTCTAGGAAAAACACACATAATACAAGGAATAGGTAACACTATTAAAAAAATGTATCCTGAAAAACAAGTTTACTACATGACCTTAGAAAAATTTTCTTTAGAATTTACTACAGCTGTTCAGTTAAATAAAATAAATTTATTTAAAGAAAGGTTTCGTAAATACGATGTATTTATTATAGATGACATACAATTTATAACATCTAAAACAAAGACACAAGAAGAACTCTTTCATGTTTTTAATGCTTTGTACGACAGTAATAAACAAATAATATTTTCTTCTGATAAACACCCAAATTTTATAACAGGCTTAGAAGATCGTTTAAAATCAAGGTTTTCTCAGGGTATGATAGTAGAAGTACTAGAACCAGACTTCGAGTCACGTTTGGCTATTTTAAAAAACAAACTGGTTCAACAACATGTTTTACTTGAACCAGATATAGTTGAATATATAGCTCAAACAGTAGAGGGTAATATACGTGAAATAGAAGGCAATGCAAATGCTGTAATGATGCAGTCTGTAGTTAAAAAAAGACCTTTGTCTATAAACGAAGTAAAACAATTACTAAAAAACACAGTAAAACCCAAAAAACAAATATCATTAGAAGAAATTATAAAAACCATTGCAGATTTTTATAATATAGATCCAGAACTTCTATATGAAAAAACAAGAAGAAAAGAAGTGGTTCATGTAAGACAAATGACAATGTATGTACTTAGAGAAGAATTTAATATATCTTTTCCACTTATTGGTCAGAAACTCGGTGGAAAAGACCATACAACAGTTATACATTCGTGTGAAAAAATAAAACAAGACTTATCTAAAAACCCAAGTATTGTAGAAGAGTTAGAAAAAATTAAAATCTTATTCAAGTAATATCCACAGTTAAGTAGTAAATGATTTCTAAAATAACCATACTAATAAAGATTTAAAAAGATTTCCACATATCCACAACACTATCATGTATTCATTATTAAATTATTAAAAAAAATCTATGAAAATCGAATGTAGAGTAGAAGATTTAAAAAGATGTGTACAAAGTATTGATCGTATTACTAGTACAAACATAGCATTACCTATATTAGAAACGATTTTAATAAGTGTTTCTAATAAACAATGTATTATACGTGCGACAAATATGCAGTTAGGTGTGGAAATAGAAGTTCCTGTAAAAGTTGAATCAGAAGGTGTTGTTGCTATAAAAAGTTCTATTTTAAATTCTTTTCTTTCAAACCAATCACAATCAGGTTTTATTACATTAGAACATGAACAAGAAAATTTACTAATAAGTACAAGTACATCAAACGCTAGAATAAATGTTTTACCAGCAGAAGATTTTCCTACATTGCCGCATATAGTGGATGGGGAACAAATAACAATACCAAGAGAAATTTTTACTGTTGGCATACCTTCTGTTGTTTATAG
>JBPCTC010000079.1:0-6369 GCA_051006535.1 Minisyncoccia bacterium | reverse complement strand
GCATAATAAGGTTTTTAGCCTATAATATATAAATGGCTACTTATGAAGAACTTCGCAATGTGCGCATGCAGAAAATGCAATTATTAGTCGATGCTGGCATGGCCCCATATGCAGGTGATGTTGAACACGACTATACATTAGCAGAACTAACAAAACAGTTTGAAACATTACAAACAAAAGACGGGGAAATATCTATTGCTGGACGTATAATGTCTATCCGTGGGCAGGGGGCAATATTGTTTGTAACACTATTTGATGGTACAGATAAATTCCAAGTTGTATTTAAAAAAGACGAAATAGATGAAAAGCTTTTTAGTTTATTTACAGATGCGGTAGATATAGGCGACTTTATCCAGGTTACTGGTAATTTGTTTATAACTAAAGCAGGGCAGAACTCGTTACTAGTTACAAGTTGGAAAATACTTACAAAAAGTTTACTAGCATTACCAGACAAATGGAACGGTATACAGGATGTAGAAGAAACTCAGCGTAAACGCTATTTGGATATACTTATGGACGAAGAAACTAGAAACCGTTTTATAGTTCGTTCAAAGATTGTTACATACATCAGAAACTTTTTTAATACAAAAGACTTTTTAGAAATAGAAACACCAATACTACAAAACCAGGCTGGTGGGGCAATGGCGCGTACATTTAACACCCACCACAACGACTACGACATGCCTATGGTACTACGTATATCGTTAGAACTGGAACATAAAATGCTTATGGTAGGTGGTTACCCACGTGTTTATGAAATAGGTAAAAACTTCCGCAACGAAGGTACAGACCCAACACACATGCAGGAATTTAGTATGATAGAATGGTACGCTGCATACGAGTCTTTGGAAACAAACATGTTATGGACCGAACAGTTGTTGCGTGGTTTAGCAACAGAAGTTGTAGGTAAAAATGTATTTACAGTTTACGACAAAGAAGGTAATGGTATAGAAGTAGACTTTAGTCGCGAATGGCCACGGGTGCGTTTTTCAGACTTGTTAAAACAACACGCAGATTTTGACATGAATGCTACACTAGACGATGTTCGTTCCAAGGCTATTGAACTTGGAATGGATGCAACTGAAGCTGAAAAAACCGGACGGGGTAACCTGCTAGACCATATTTATAAAAAAACTGCTCGTAGTAAACTTGTACACCCTACATTTGTATTAGACTACCCAGCAGATTTGAAGCCTCTTGCCCAACAAAATGCTGATGGCACAGCACGTGTAGCACAACTAATAATAGGTGGTGCAGAAATAACTAACCAGTATGCCGAACTTGTAAACCCAATAGTACAACGTAGTTTACTAGAAGCTCAGGCTAAGGCTAAAGACGCTGGCGACGAAGAAGCAATGCAGGTAGACGAAAGGTTCTTGACTGCTATGGAATACGGCATGCCACCTATGACTGGTTTTGGTATGGGTATAGACAGACTGGTAGCTATAATGACAGACCAAAAAAATATCCGCGACACAGTATTCTTCCCGATAATGAGGCCAAAGCAGTAATAACCCCTCCGGCTTTTTGCCACCTCCCATTATAGTACGGGGAGGACGGGTGGGTTTATTGTAAAAATAAAAAAAGCCCTGCATGCGTAGCATGCAGGGCTTTGGTTGTTGTCTAGTATGGATACATACCCACCATTGGCTCGTTTCTAAACAAAGCATTTTTAAATGCATATATTTGTTCGCGGTCAACATTTTGGTAGTCCCTGATGGGTGACTGATTTTTATTAAAATATATTTCAATTTCATGATCGGTCACTTTAACATCTTTTACAACACCTTTTGATTCTTCAATAATACTTTCTTGAAGATCTAATAAAAATCGTGTATTTTTTATGCCTTTCATGGTACTGATTAATTTAAGGGTTTACATAACTATAACAAATGTGGTGTAAAAAACAATAGGGTCATTTATCCACAGTTATTGGCCTTATTTTGTTTGTTATGTGGTACAAAGTGGTGTAAAATGGGGTAAGGTGGGACGAAGTGGTATAAAGTTTTGTGGCATAAAAAACTTTTAAACCCTTGTAACACCAACATATTATGCTGATCGGCGAACACATTCATACATTAGACGATAAAAACCGCATATCTTTACCTGCAAAGTTTAAAAAGTTTTTAGGCAAGGAAGTGGTTATAACTGGGGGGCTCGACCAATGTCTCTTTATCTTTACTGTTTCAGAATGGAAAACTATTTCAGCAACATTATTAGAACGTTCGTTTTTGCAAGCAGACAATCGAAGTTTTAACCGCTACATGTTTGGTGCAGCAGAAATGCTACCAGTAGATGCTAGTGGTCGCATCCTTATTCCAGACCATTTGAAAGTACGAGCAGGTTTAAGTAACAAAGTTGCTTTTATCGGCCTTGGTAACCGCCTCGAAGTTTGGAATGAGGCTACGTGGAATTCTTATAAAAACAAAGTCGAACAATCAGCCGACACCTTGGCAGAAAAGCTGGGCTCTGTCGGAGTTCTATAATGGACCATATTTCAGTTTTATTAGAGGAAAGTATCAATGGTTTAGACATAAAACCCGGCGACACTTTCCTCGACGGAACACTAGGTTCCGGTGGTCATAGCGCCAGTGTGTGTGGGCGCTACCCAACAGTATCGGTCATTGGTATAGACCGCGACCAAGCGGCAATAGACCGTACTACAGTTCTTTTTAAAAACAAAGGTTATAAAGCAACATTTATACTTGGTGAATTCCGTAATCTAGAAACTTTATTAAAGTCTAAAGGTATAAACCAAGTAAACCGTATACTTTTCGACTTTGGTTTGTCGTCTCCGCAGATAGACACTAGTGGTCGTGGGTTTACATTTACCAAAGACGAACCTCTGCTAATGACAATGGAAGTTAACAAAGACGGTGTTACCGCGACAGATGTAGTAAACACTTGGAGTGAAGAAACATTAGCAACTATTATCTACGGTTTCGGAGAAGAACGTTACAGTCGTCGTATAGCTAAGGCCATCGTTACAGCACGCACTGTAGAACCTATTACACGTACAACACATTTAGTAGACATTATACGCGGTGCAGTTCCAGCTTCATACAGAAACGGTAAGATAAACCCTGCAACTAGAACTTTCCAAGCTATACGTATTGCTGTAAACCAAGAATTAGACAACATAAACGAAGGTTTAAATTCTGCATGGAACATATTAGCCCCTGGTGGACGAATAGCATGTATATCGTTTCATTCACTAGAAGACAGAATAGTTAAACAATTTTTTAATACTAAAAAACAAGAAGGTGCAAAAATTATTACTAAAAAACCAATAACTCCTACAGAAACTGAAATAAACAGTAACCCACGGAGTCGAAGTTCAAAATTACGCATAATAGAAAAATAAAATGTCTTACAAACAAGTACAACAACATATAGCTATACACACATCTGGCAAACAGGTGTACCGAGTCGTCGGAACATTGTGTCTGTTAATGATAGGTTTATATGTTTATTTCATAAGTGCAATTACTTTTAATGTTGTAGAACGTCGTGGTTTAGAAACTGCTTTAAAAGCAAACGAAAGCCATATTGGTCAAATGCAATTAAACTACCTTAGTCTAACCAAACAATACGACTATAGTTACGCTACAGCTCATGGGTTTATGCCTGTCGGGCATGTTGCATATGTAGACAGAACCCCATTGCCAGTTGCTTTTGCCGGCCATGCAAACTAGTAAGTCTGAACGTATATATACAATAGCAGGATTTTTCCTTTTTGTTGGTGTGTGTATTATCATACGCCTTTTTTACCTTCAAGTTTTACACCATAGTTCGTATGCAGACCGTGCAGACAGACAGTTTGTTTCTCCGTCTGGAAATGTTTTCGACAGAGGAAGTATTTTCTTTACAACCAAAGACGGCGAACGTGTCGCGGCAGCAACCATGCAATTAGGTTATAAGTTAGCTATAACACCACGTTTAGTTACAGACCCAGAACTTGTTTTTAATAAAATAAATGAAGTAGTTCCTATTGACCGCGAAGATTTTGATAAAAAAGTTGCAAAAACTACAGACCCATACGAAGAAATAGTAAACAGGCTTACAGAAGACCAAGCAAAAACATTGCGCGACATAGACCTGCCAGGAGTTACTTTGTATAAAGAAAAATGGCGTTTTTACCCTGGTGGCAACATAGCGTCGCAAACATTAGGATTTGTTGGTTTTGACAGTAAAGACAAACTGGTTGGGCGTGCTGGTTTAGAAAGTTCGTATAACAATGTTTTGTCTCGTAAAGCAGACGAACTTAATGTAAACTTTTTTGCAGAAGTTTTTGGTGACATAAACGATACTGTTTTTAAAAACACAGTAGACGAAGGTGATGTTGTTTTAACCATAGAACCTTCAGTTCAAGCTGAATTAGAAAAAATAATATCAACTGCACGTGAAAAATGGAATGGCGAAATAGCCGGCGGTATAGTTATGGACCCTCGTGACGGCAGTATTATAGCTATGGCGGGCGACCCGATGTTTAACCCAAACGAATACGGTAAAGTAAAAGACCCAAGTATTTTTCTAAACCCAAACACAGAACGTGTTTACGAAATAGGTTCTGTAGTAAAACCTTTGGTTGTTGCTGCTGCTATAGACATGGGTTTAATAACCCCAGAAACAACATACACAGACTATACAGGTACATTAGCCATTAGTGGTAAAACCATAAACAACTTTGATAAAAAAGGTCGTGGTGTAGCTACAATGCAAACTGTTTTGGACCAGTCTTTAAACACAGGTATGGTGTTTATAGAAAACAAACTTGGTCATGAAAATTTTAGAAAATATATGTTGTCGTATGGTTTAGGTGAAAAAACAAACGTTGGTTTGCCAGGCGAACTTTCAGGACTTGTTTCAAACCTTAAAGCTAAAGACGAAGTTGCATACGCAACAGCATCTTTTGGACAGGGTATAGCTGTTACACCTATCGAAGCTATGCGTGCATGGGGTGCGCTTGCTAATGGTGGTTACCTGGTACAACCCCATGTTGTAGCAGGTATAGACAAAGAAATAATTGGCTACACACCCATAGAATACCCACTAGGAAAACAAGTTTTAAAAACAGAAACCACTAAAACTGTAGGTACAATGTTAACACACGTTTTCGATGTGGCTTATGGTGGTGGAAAAATAAAATATGAACATTATAGTGTTGCTGCTAAAACAGGTACCGCCCAGGTTGCCATGCCAAATGGCCAAGGTTACTACCCAGACAAACACATGCATTCTTTCTTTTCTTATTTCCCAGTATCAAACCCACGTTTTGTAACTTATTTCTTTATCCGCGACCCTAAGGGTGCACAGTATGCTTCACAAACATTAATACCACCGTTTCTAGAATTCTCTAAATACCTTATACACTACTACGAAATACCACCGGATAGATAGAATTTTGTTATAATTCATTTTTTTTGATAAACTGTAAATATGCTGGAAAAATACCCAATAACTAAAACAGGTAAAAACCCTGGTAAAACAAGTGTTATTTTGGCAGGTGTACATGGAAACGAACATTGTGGTATTATTGCTTTTGAATCCATTTTAAATGATTTAAATATTGAAAATGGAACTGTAATTTTTCAAGTTGGTAATCCAAAAGCTGTTGAAAAAAATGTTAGATTTGTCGATATGAATTTAAATAGGGCTTTTAAAGATATTGATCAACTAACTGAAAAAGAACTTAAAACATATGAATACGGTATTTCAGTTGAACTGAGGTCTTTACTTGATAAATCAGATGCGTTGTTGGATGTACATTCTAGTAGAAATATTGATAGTAAACAGTTTATAATAACAGAATCTAAAAATAATTTTATATCTGAACAGTTACCATTTAATTTGGTTGTATCTGGTTTTGATGAATTTGAACCTGGGGGAACAGATTCATACATGAATTTAAATAACAAAATCGGTATTTGTGTTGAGTGTGGACAACACGAAGACCCCGTTGCTGTAGATAAAGCAACAGAAACAATCAATTCTTTTTTGATAGCCATGGGGCATATAACTGGAAATAATAATAAAGTAAAACAAGAAAAAATATCTATAAACTTTTTGTATAAAAATAAAAATCCTAACTTTACTTTAAGTAAAGTATTTAAAGATTTTGAAAATATTTCAAAAGACACCATAATTGGTATGGATGGTGACACTGTAGTATCGTCGACTTATGATTGTAAAATACTTTTTGCACATAATATAGAAGGTATTGTTGGTCAAGAGTGTTTTCTGTTGGCAGTTTAGGGTATTGACAAAAATGGTAATTTTTATATAATTAATAAAAATTAAATATTAATAATCATGATAACTATCAAAAAAGTTGACCTGAAATCAATTTCTTGGTCTGACGTACTTAGT
>JBPCTC010000078.1:0-3218 GCA_051006535.1 Minisyncoccia bacterium | reverse complement strand
CTTTTGGTCTATTGCACCTTGGCGTTCAGACATTTTCTTTTCTTGTTCGTCACGCTTGTCCAAACGTTTGTTTTCTGATTCTGCAAATTTTTGATCTGCTTTTTCACCTACTTTGTTTATGTCTGCACAAAAACCTCGTAGTTTTTTACTGTTTTTTTCTACAGCAGAATCTTTTTGGTAAAGAGTTGGTATTGGTTTACCACTTTCATCTGTACCAGTGTTTAAGTCTTCAGCTAATGCCAAAGCTGGAAGGAACATTCCGGCCATCAATAAGCCAGCAAGTAGTTTTTTAGTTTGCATATATGTGAATTTCTTAAAATTCACGTCGCACAATTGTCCAAAAGGCGCGACGCTATTTATATTAATCAATTAATATAGGGTCTTGCGACTGTATATACCCCGTCTGTGCATTATACCACACAAAACTACTTACAAAACAACAACGTTAAACGTATATCATCGAAACTTAATTTTACACCCGACTTTTCTAAAGCTATTTTAATAGGTGTTAGTTTGTTTTTATCTGCAGGTTTTAGTTTTTTTTGAACTTCTGAAACAAGACGAATTTGTTTTTCTTCTGGTTTAATATGGTCAAAGTTTATATCTGGGTATTGTTTTACTATTTGTTCTATATGACTTATAACAGTGCCAGTTGTTATGTTTCGTATGTCAGCAATCTGTTTTATTACTTTGCCGTCTTTTACTAGTTCTAATGTTTTTAAAAGAGTTGGTATTTTTTTAGCTTTACCACTTTCGTCAACAGTTTTTGTTACATCTATAGTACCACCCATTTGAACTATAAAAGTCTTTTCCATTTCATCTTGGGCCTGTGGTGTAAGGTCAGCAAAAAGCAATTCGTTTTTATTACTTTCAGTACGAAGGTATTTGTCGTATAGCAAAACTTCAGGGTCTACAGCCAGTGCGTTAGGGTTAAAACCTATTAGCCTTATACCAGAAAGTGTACGTACACGGGACAACGCCACATAACCCATACCATATGTAAATGTGTTTGTTAGGTCTATTTCTGCATGGTCTAACGACATGCCTTGGCTTTTGTGTATAGTTATAGCCCATGCCAAACGAAGAGGTAGTTGCGAAAGAGACGCTTTGATTTTATTGTCTTCTTCTATAGCCCATGTTGCTGGACTAACAGGTATTTGTTTTTTAGATGTATAAGTTGTAACTATAGGCATACCTGTTTCTGTAAAACCACTTACCCACCCACGTGTACCATTTACATAACCTTCTTCAAAGTTGTTTTTAATAAACATAACTTCGGCACCTTCTTTTAAACTTAAGACTTCTTGAGCTAAGCAACTTTTTTTTAATATTTCTACAATGTTATCTTTACCTGTTGTGGTCATTCTGTAAACACGTGCACCTGTTTTTAAAGATTCTAGTTCAGTGTTGTTTTCAACATCAACATTTTTATTATGTGTGTATAGTTTAGTTGGTCGAATATCGTCGCCTAATGTTGCAAGGTAGCGTTGCTGTAACATATCCATATGGCCTTCGTCTATATTGTTGTCGCGTATAGCGTTTAATAAAAGTGTAAACTGCTCGTCGTCTTGACGGTGTTGTTCGTCAATATAACAAATTGCTAAACCCATGTTTTTCCAAACATTTGAATGTATTACCATGTCGCGGTTGTTTACATCGCCACCTTTTGTTACAGGTGGTAGCTGAAAAAAGTCTCCACATAATATAACCTGTAAACCACCAAAAGGTTTTTCTACTCTTTTAAATCTACGACATACCTTGTCTACCATGTCTAGCCTATGTGCATGCAACATAGAAACTTCGTCTATAACTAACACTCGCGCCTGTTCGAAACGTTTCCATAAATACTGTTTTTCTTCTAGCTGTTCCATGTCGTATGGATCTAACTTTTCACGGACACCTATACCCGCCCAGCCATGTATGGTCATGCCTGACATGTGTGTAGCTGCAATACCAGTAGACGCAGTAACAGCAACCGGCACATCGTGTTCTTTTAAATATGCAATGTATTTGTTTAACAAGTATGTTTTACCTGACCCAGCACTACCAGTAAGGTAAACATTTACCCCGGTTTTCATTATTTTTAAAGCTTGGTCTTGTGTCATAGTGGCTAGTATAACACGCACACAAAAAACACATAGTTGTGGAAACCCTGAATTATTTAAATTCTGGTTTTAAAACACTGGAAAGTTCAGCTAGTTTTATTGGAATTTCTATGTTGCCATACACATACGGTAAAGCTTGGTATTGTTGGAAAACAACAACTAATGTGTCTTTGGTTATTTCAAAAGCTGAATAGTTTTCTTGGGTTGGTGCAGTACCTTCGTCAAACCAGTCTGTAGGTAATGCGTCTTTATAGTTTTCATTGTTTTTTATGTATTCTATAGTCTTTTCAGATAACAATTTTAAACCCTTTGCAGAATCTACAAACAAATCATTTATAGACAAAAGCTTTTCGTTGTTTGTAAAAGTAAAAGTTTCTACAAAATTACCACCATGGGCACCGCCAGTAAAAGCATAGGAATCTATACGGTGAGTTATGGTGTTTACGCCTGTTGCTGTTGTGTATTTAACATATAGTTGGTACTGCCTTTCTGGTGTTATGCCAATGTTTTCTAAATCAGTGTCGGACATTTTAGAAAAGTCATTTTGTTTTTTAAATTCGTCTATTATGTTTAATACATTTTGTTTTACATATTCTGAACCTATACCTGCTGTTGGGTATTCGGCTTTAATGTCTAAATATTTTGAGGTTTTGTCTTCTATTTTAACCACGGCTAAATCGCTGTTTATACTATCAGGGTTTGTAGTATTTGTTTTGTTTCCATAAAGTTTGTTTATATAACCTAAACCAACAACAATGGCTAGTATACAGACAGTAACAACCATCTGGGCAAAGAGGCGGGTTTTTTCTTCAGGTTTTAATATTGGTGTTTTTTCGTTGTTCATACAATACAGTATAACATTTTTACATTACAATGTTTTTTCGTATTTTTTTCGAATATCGGTACAGTATGTATACAACCAAAACAACAACGCCTACTAAAAAGCTTTTACCTATAACAGAAGAAATAGTACTGTATAACCCACCAAAGAAATACCCTAAACATAACAACATAGCTGACCATACTAACTGGCCTAAAAAGTTTACAAACATGTACCTATAAAAAGGTATTTTAACTATGCCAGCTGTAACCAAAGTTACAACGGGTAAACCT
>JBPCTC010000077.1:0-4373 GCA_051006535.1 Minisyncoccia bacterium | reverse complement strand
TGTGTACCAACCTAATGTAATAGGTATAGTTTCAGAAAACTACGGAGATTTTACTTCAACAGGTAATAACATAAAAGATACTGACAACCCAATGCCTGTAGCGCTTAATGGTCGTGTTCCTGTAAAAATATCAGAAAGTTCTGAAGCAATATACCCAGGCGATTATATAACTACTTCTACAGAACCAGGTAAGGCAACAAAAGCAACTTCAGCTGGTACTGTTATAGGTAAAGCATTAGAATTCTGGGCACCTGGTAGTGGTAAAAATACCGTTATGGTATACATAGAACAAGGTTACTACGATGGATCTAGTTTAGCTCAAAAAACATTTAATGGCTTAACATTCTTTAATGCTGACGCACAGTTTGTGTCTAATGTTAAGTTTGGTGCTCAGGTAGAATTTGCTGTACCACCAATGTTTAATTCTGACACCGCAGGTTTTGCTGTTATACATGCTGGTTCAAATAAAGTTGATGTAGTATTTGAAAAACCATACATTGCTACACCTATAGTAAACACAAGTATGTCATTTGAAGATACTGACAATATTACAGAGGCAAATGTGGCACAATTATTTGCTGAAGATATAAAATTTGTAGTAATAAATAAAAACAAAAATGGTTTTACAATTATACTAAACAAAAATGCAAATCAAGATATACGTTTTTCTTGGACAGCGTTACAAGTTAAAGATGTAAAAACTTTTGAATCAGTTATTCCAGGTTTAGTTATTGAAACTCCAGTAGGTGGCAATGCCCAGAATCAAGACATAACACCTAATACAGAAAACAATAATGACCAAACAAGTACAGAACAGGTTCCTACAGGTTCTTTAGAAGGTCAAGGTCAAGAAGATGATACAATTATAAGTAATCAAAATTCTACAGAAAACACACAATAAATAGCTTTTAGGGTGTGTTTTTTTATGGTATAAACTAATTATGAACAAAAACACTACTCAGGAAGAAAAGGTAGAAAAGTTAGATAGGTTGTTAAAAAGATATAAAATAGTCGTGTTTATTATAGGGCCTTTGTTTTTAATCGCTTTTTTATGTTTGTATAGGCCGTTAATGGGTAGTTATTTGTTTTCTAAAAGTTATAAATTACTAGACCCAGCTAGGCAGTATTCGCCAGCAGACAACTACATTATAAACATAGAAGATTTGCGTAACTATTTAAATGACCTAGGGGAAAAATACCCAGACCAAGTGTCTATGTACTACGAACAAGTAAAATCAGGTGCCAATATATCTATACACAAAGAATTGCAGCTTTTTCCAGCATCATTGTCTAAACTAGTTCAAGCAATACTTATAACTAAAAAAGTAGAAGACGGTGCTTTAAATTGGAATACTCGTTTGAAAACAGAACCTTCTGATATATCAAATGAATCTGGAACACTGTACCAAACTATAGGAACAAATTCCTTAACTGTAGAAGAACTAATGTCTGAGCTTCTGGTAAATTCTGACAATACTGCTTATAACACATTTAAACATTCTCTAAATATAAATGACTATGTAAATTTTCAACTAGAAACAGGTTTGCAAGATTTATACAATATTGAAGGACATATTTCAGCTAAAGAATATACCAGACTACTACGTGTTTTGTATACATCTAGTTATTTAGAACCAAAAGATTCAGAAAAGATTTTACAATATATGGCTGATGCAAAATTTAAAGATTTTCTTTCTCAGGGTTTGCCCAAAGACGTTATGTTCGCACATAAATATAGTGTAAACAAAGACGAATTTATTTTTGCAGATTCAGGTATTGTGTATGTGCCTGGCAAACCATATTTCATAACTGTAATCATAAAAGGAAAAGACTTTAGTCCACAAACACAAGAATGGGCAAAGGGTTTAATGAGGGACATTTCTATACATGCGTATAATGTAAGTAAATAAAAAATAAAACTACTTTTTTAAAAAAGTAGTTTTATTTTGTATTTAGATTTTATTTTAATAAAACGATTTTTATTAATATCTATTTTAATTAATTTTATTGTTATCAATCCTTGAAATTCGTTGGTTTGAATTTGGTCTGTGTCTACTAAGCAGGGTAGTTTAATTTGTCGGTAAAAATGACCCCACTGTAATTCTTGAAATAAATATTTTTTTTCTGAGTTATCTTTTTTTATTATTTCATTTAAAATACGTAAACCTTTTATTGTTAGTGTTTGCATACTAACACTTAAAATTATCTTTTCTGGATCTACACCTGGTAACATAAATTGAATAAAAATATATTCATTTTTTTCGTAAATATCTACTGGAGCTTCTAAAACTGTGGAAAACTTTTCTTCTTCAATATTTTCTAAAACAGGTTCGGTATCTTTATTTTGATTAAATTGATTTTTTTCTGGATCAATTTTTTCTTTTTTTAGGTCGTTTTTTATCTCTACATGTTCTAACCATGACTTGAAAACTGCTACATTCGAAGGGTCTATGGTGCGTATTATTTTTAGTAGAGTTTCTTTGTCAGCAACATCTGCCATATAGTTTTTGCCATCTGTAGAAGGAAGTTTCAGTTGGTTACATTCGCTAACCAACTGTTCCTGTGTTTTTTTTAAACGGTTTTTTAGAACCTTCCAGTAGTTTCTAGAATCAACACTGTCAGTAAGGACTGCTATTATGTCTGTTATAGAAAAATACCACCTTTGCCTTTCTTCGTCCCATATACGCCTAATTCGTGCATCTTCAGATTCGTTTATATTTATTTTTTGTTTTATTTTAGACATGTGTTTTGTGTTTGTATTATACAACATAAAAAAATATAAATACATACTTAAAAATTAAACATTCACACTATTATAGTGTTTTATTTGTGTGTTATTTTTATTTACTCATAATTTTTAATACGTTATACTATATATACATGAATAAGATGTTGATAAAATTTATAAAACCTTCAGTAATATTTTTTGTTGCTGGTTTTTTATTTTTTATTAATACAACTACAGTTTTAGCTTCTACTAAAACTTGGACTGGTTCTGCAAGTTCATCTTGGTCTAATCCGACAAACTGGGGTGGGTCTGTTCCAAGTACAGGAGACGATTTGGTTTTTCCTGTTGGTGCATCGAACTTGTCGAACACAAATGACCTGCCTGAAAACACAATTATAAACTCCATTACAATTTCTGGTAGTGGGTATACATTGTCAGGTAACAGAATAATTCTTGGTGCGGGTTTGGCAAGTATTACAGACAGTGCGTCTTCTGGAGGTAACACAATTGCACTAGATGTTAGACTAGATGTAACTCGCGACATATATGTTACAAATTCTGCCGAGACCTTAACGTTCAGTGGTAGAATTTCTGGTGTTGGTGGTATTAACAAAGAAGGTACTGGTAAACTGGTTCTTTCCGGTGCTAATACTTATGCAGGTACTACAAAAATAAACGTAGGTGTTATTAATGCACAAAATAACACAGCGCTAGGGACAATTTTGTCTGGTACAGAAGTTGTAGGCAATGCAGTACTAGAACTGCAAGGTAACATAAACATTGGTTACGAAGCTTTAGCGCTTCGTGGTTATGGTGTAAGCAGTGGTGGTGCGCTACGCAACATTAGTGGTACAAATAGTTTTGGTGGTCTAATTACACTTAGTTCTTCTGGCGGTACAGAAATATCTTCAGACTCTGGAACGTTAACCGTAGCTGGTGGTACAACCGGTAACTTCCCATTAGTACTAGATGGTTCTGGTGATATAACTTTTTCTACAACACCACTTGCTGGAAGTGGCTCTATAACAAAAAATGGCGCCGGCACCGTAAGGCTTAATTTTCCAAATACAAACACTGGTACATTTTTTATAAATGCAGGAACGGTTTTATACGGTACAGACAACGCACTAATGACAGGTGCTGTGACTGTTAATAGTGGAACACTAGACATTGCTACGTATTCAGATATGGTGGGTACTGTTACACTTGGTACTACTGATTTAGCTAGTGGTACTATAACCGGTTCTACTGGTGTGTTAAGTAGTACAATATGGACAGTATATAATGGCACTATTAGTGCTATCATTGCTGGTGTGAATGGTGCTCTTACTAAAAGCACACCCGGAACTGTAACATTGACTAGACCAAATTTATATACAGGTACTACAACTGTTAGTTTAGGTATACTTAAAATCCAAGATAGTATGGCACTAGGTTTGGTTGATGGCGCTACGACTGTTTCTGGTGGTGCAACACTTCAAATAGACGGCAATAACCTCTCTATACCAGAATATATTACATTTTCTGGGTACGGTCATTTATATAAAGGCGCAATACGAAATTCAACAGGTAATAATACTATTACAGGTTTGGCTACTTTGGCTGCTGCTGGTTTAATAAAATCTGATTTAGATACAACTTTAAC
>JBPCTC010000076.1:0-29933 GCA_051006535.1 Minisyncoccia bacterium | reverse complement strand
AACTTCTCAATTTGTAGATGATTTACATATTCTTGTGTATCTGAAATGTATCTTTTTCCACAAATTGGACACTTAACTACTTTTTTGCCTGTGTTTTCTCCTGTCATAATGTTATTTAACTAACTAATAATTGTTTGTTCTTCGTTATCTAGGAAAGTAATATTACACTTGGCACATAAATAATCAATGACACCATCTTTATATTTTCCTTTTGTTGCTTTAGACCCACATTGTTTACATATTATTGTTTCCATAATGTTATTTATTTACTTGATAATGGGATTGTAATGATGGAGCTTGCTCACCCTCCAAGTCTTTCACTTGGTGTTCTTTTGCTTCCTCTCATCATTCGCTTTATTTCTGATGAGCCAAGAGTGAACGAACTCCACCATTAAGTTGATAAGTTTACGACTGTTGTTCTAATAATTCGGGGTTAGATTGTACATTGCCGATGACTTTTACATCTTCTCCTTTCCATTCACCCGAGTAGCTGTCATTTTCTGATTTCCAGTAAAAACATGGGGCTTCATAAATACATTCCATGACCCTATATTCACTATTGCATATTTCAGCAACATCCCCTTCAAAAATTTCCTTTCCATTTTTATCGTGGAGTCCTGTGTATTGCATAAAAACTGTATTATCTTCTGGATTTGCAAATTCATTATTTATACTATAATTATATACACCTTCCATAGCTCCAATTTTAGGATTATCAATCATCTTTAATCCATCCCATGCCCTAAATTTTATTTCTCTTGTCATATCTTATTTATATTCTTCTAATAAATTTTTAATATCAGTTGTAGTTACACCACCATCTAAGGTATATATTTTAATTCCAGTGTCTTCATCTATATAATATATACCATTATATTTTTGCAGTTTCTCAATCTTCTCCCCAATCTCATTCACTTGGTCTTTAAGTGCTTGGGTGATGAAGGATTTGATAATTTCAGATGAATACGGATTATCTATATCTTCTTCTACTAATCCATTTTTAGCAAACTTCTCATCAAACTCTGCTAGTATTTTATCTGTGTGTGTCATAGGGTTATGAATACTTCTTAATAAGTTCGTCTAATAATTGTTCATCACGTTGTTGTTCTTCCATTCTATCTGCTGAATTTCTTAACTGTTGTGCGGGGCTAATATATACTGCGTTATTTACCATAGCACCTCCATTATAAGGCAAATAGTTTCGTATTCTCTTTATAAGTTCTAATTCTTCTTGTGTCATAGGTTATTCCCCAATATGGGAGGTTAGGATTTTGATAATGTCGTCACAACATTCTTTATGAAGAACATCACTACATCTAGTTTTTTCTTTTTCAATTTCCTCCATTATAGAATTAAGTTCAGATTTGCGGAGGGAGAGGAAGAAGTCGGCGATATTATTAGTAAACTCATCTTGATTTTGCCACATAGGTGTTTCAGAAAATTCTTTCCATTTTTCTCTTATTTCTTGTTCTTTCATAGGATTTAGCAAGTTACATAATAAGGTGGATTACAAGGATTTATTGGTGTTGTTCCACTGCCACCTCCATTTGGTGTTACATAAATACCATTATTCTGATGCACATAGATATGTATTTCTACTATCTGCTTTTTAAGTTCTTTTTTTGTTGTTTTCTTTTTCATAGGATTTATTTCAATTTAACTACTTTTTCATCATAAACTGTAATTTCTAATTTATCATTTACCCATTCAGAGAAAGCAACAGGTTTATTGTATTGGCTATATGTTATTGAAGCTTCTTTTGATTTACTTTTAAAAGTATTGTAACCTATTTTATACCATATATAAGCTACTAATACCTGTAATAAAATTCCTATTATTGTTATTATCATTTTATATTCCATAGTAGGATATGAGCCTTGATTAACTAACTACTAATTTCCTTTGTTCAATTTCTTTTATATGGCTTTTATATGTTACTCCACATTTTTTACACCTTAAACCAGTAAAATCACGAGTTTGTTTTGGTACAAGTCGCCAATAACCTTGTTTTGGAGCAACTTCACAACCACAATTTTCACATTTACCTTTAAATTTGTTTCGCATATTTTTTTTGATGTACCGTTACCTAGGATTGAGGGAGTTCAAATTCAAAGCATCTCTTCAATCTCTAGGAAACGATACACCAGTTAAACTTAACTAATAATACTTTTAATCATTGTTATATACTTTGCCTTTGCTATGTCAGCATCTTGGTTACCTTTTAGAAACCATGACACTTGAAACCTTGAAAGTTTTAATCTGTTTGCTATCTGTGAGTTATTTAGTCCTATTTCTAGTAACTTTAATATCTTTTTTTCTTTGTCTTTTGTCATTTAATTTAGTATTTCTGGGTTTATAATTCTTGCGACTCTTGTTCCGTCTGGCCTGTCTTCTATCGTGTACTCTATTCTCTTAGACTTTATTACTGGTGTTCCGTTCCTTGAATATCGTGCTAGTTTCTGTTTACGTTTGCCTTTGTAATAATCTACGAGTATTTCATTATCTTCTGCTAATGTTCTCAAGGCTCTTCCTGCACTTTCTGGACTGTAGTCTTCATTATCTGCCACCAAGTACAAGTTTACTTTTTTATGCCACCCTTCGTGTTCGTTTAGGTATTTTAGTAGTATTTCTTTCATATAGTTTAATTTCTACTTCTACAAGGACTTCGTCTTTACATAACATTGGTATATCTTTGTAGATTTCGTTTGCACTTAGTTTTAATAACGGTTTTTTTAATACTGCGTATGCTTTAATTGGTCTGGTCATAGGTTTCAATGAACTCTTTAGTTTGTTGATAATTTGGAAACTCTACTTCTGCACCAAACTTTTCACCTAGTATATGTGCCAACTGTTCGTATACCTTACTTACTTCTGCTGTATTTAATTCTGTGGTACTTTCTTTTTGATACATAGCCTTTTGTAAAGGTTTCCATAAATGTTCTTTAACGCTTTCAGGTGTCCACCATATTTGATAACTTGGCTTTAAAACTACTTTCATATCTAGACCTAGAGTATTTAAGTCATCTGACAGTATTTTAAAAAGACTGTGTATAGATTTGTTCTGTTTTAAAGTCCTTTTTGGCTTAGGTGTATCATTTATCATTTTATTAGTTTACTTGCGTTCTAGGCTGTGTACGGCACTAGAAATAGCCTTTAAATATTCCTTTCTACCTTCTTTTAACCATTTAATAGTTTCTAGTAGATTTTCTTTAATTAAAGATTTCTCTAATTCGTCAGATATATCTACTAAAGCTGATGTTAAGTCAGAGAAATAACGCACCTTATTTCCTTTTTTAATAATATAGTTTCTTTCTTCCACAAATATATCAGTTCCATTTATAGTCATTACTTTCTTTGGTCTAGCGTCTGCACGAGCTTTTAATCTTTTTTCTTCTATATTCATATTGTTAATTCTTAAAATTCCATCTGATTAACGTCAATCCCAGTATCGGGGTCTATAGTCGGTGTTTTAGGTGGTTCAGGTTTTTTGTATTGATTTAACTCAAGGTAAAGTGTGCCTTTTTGACTTTTCTTTAAGTCTAGGTTTACATAACCGCCTAGATTTTCGTGTTTCTTTAGAAACTCAATGGCCTCTGAAACTTTTATGCTTATTTTACCTTTTATGAAAGGTGCTTTTTCTTTTGTTGTTTCGTTGGGTAAGTCGAAATGAAACCCGTCTGCAAATATTTTTTCCATAGTTTTAATCAAAATTAATGTCTTCTTCATCGTTTATAATGTTTTTTGCCTTTGTTCCGTCTGTATCTTTATCAGTTACTAAACCAAGCATTGAAGATAGTGCATAGCGTCTAAAGTAAGTTATAAGTGAACCTATCGCTTGTGCTTTGTTCATACCTTCAAAACCTTTTAGAACTGACTTTCCTTTTTCGTTTAATTCGTAAACTAAACTATCTACTGGCATATCTGTTTCACTTTCTATTGTTTCGCCACTTTCTATATGAAATAGTATTGTTTTAAGTTTAGTTCCATTTATAAGTTGTGTGAAACCTAGACTATACTTTTTAAGTAATGGGTTTATTGTTTCAAGTATCGCTGGTAAGTCTGCATACTTATAACCGAACCCTGATGTATCTTTTAAAATAACTGGTACTTCTTGTTGTAAATCAGCTAGTGATTTGTATATTGTTTTCATATTTTGCTCTTATTCGTTTAAATGCTCTTTTAATGGTTTGTATTACAAACATTTGTTCTTGGGTTAGTGTTTGGTAGTCGTCTGCATTACAAACTTCTTCGGTTAGGTATCGGTCTAGGAACTTATTGAAATCTTTATCGCTCATTTGTTTTTTGTTGTTCTTCGCTTGTAAAACTGTCTGGGTAACCTGTAGGTTCTTCAAAGTCTGTGTCCTGTAGTTTTTTAATAATGTTATTTATTATTAAGTTTGTTGTTGCGTCATAACTATCGTCTATTCTTTGTGCTTCAAGTATTATTTTTAGGTTGTCTACTTCTTGTTCTGTTAGTTCTATTGTTTTCATTTTAATAATTACATTTACATTCTTGTTGATAATGTGTTCCACAGAATTTACAGTAAAATTGTTCGTTGTCTATTATTTCTTTTAAGGTTTTATCGTCTTGATTTTCTAGCCACGAACTAAAGTAATCTTCTATGTTATCTTTATTGCACATCATACCTATGTCGTCATTTTTCATAAAGTATGTTTCAAGTGTTTCTAAATTGTTTTCTATAAGTTCTTCTGTTGTCATTACATTATTGCTATACCTATTAGTATTAAACCGACCAAGACTAGAGATACTATAAACATTTCTTTTTCTGTTCTCATATATTCATAGACTTTTTATTATTAACCTTTCTTGTCTATATCTACATTATATATCTACCATATTTTATATGCAAGTGTGCAAATACAAAACTGTGGAAAACTTTAGAATAAACTTTCTTGTGTTATTGTTTTATGTGCTAATCTTTTGTTTATAATGTCTATGTATTCTGGTTCTTTTTCTATAAGTATGTAGTTTCTATTTAGGTTCTTACACGCTACTCCTGTTGTTCCACTTCCTGCAAATGGGTCAAGTACTGTGTTTCCTTCCATAGTTGTAATAAATAATAAATCTTCAATCAATTCTACTGGTTTTTCTGCTTGATGATATTTATTAGGACTTTTATATCTTTTAATTTTTTCATAAAAAATATTATTTAAATTATATTTTAAACCTGAACCTTTTCCATATATTCTGATTATATAATCACATGGTTTTAAGAACTTTTTTGATTTTAATGAACCACTCATTTTATCCCATATACATATATCATAATTTAATTTATTATTATTAGCCCAAGATAGATAAAATATTAGTTGTAATTTTGAACAAAAAATAAAATAATTTATAGTTTTAAGTTTTGGTTTAGTTGAATCTAAAAAATATATTATTTCTTTTTCTCCAAAATCACTCATTTTATTTACCATAAAGCTATCTGGTTTATTTTTTCCAACATTAAAAGTTTTAGATTTCATTCCACCTTTAATAAATAAATAAGGAGGGTCAGTAAGTATCATATCAATACTTTTATCAGGTATATCTTTCATTACTTCTAAACAATCACCTTGTATAACTTTGTTTTCCATATTTTTAATAGTTAAATTCACCCTTTATTTGTCTATCTAACCAAGTAAACGGGTCATCTTGTAAAATCATTATAACTAGGTAGTGTGCCCATTTAGTACCCCACAATGCTCGTGCGAAGTCTTGGTCGCATAGTATTTCGTACTTGTTCATTACAGTTAGTTTGTCGTATTCATCTACATACATTATTTCATTAAATTCAGGTTCAAAGAATAGGTCTAGTCTGTAACCATTGTCTTGTGCTTTTAGAAGTGCTTTATTTAGTAGCTTTGTTTGTTGTAGATGTTTTATCATTTTATAATTCTATATCACTTATTACTTCATTTCCAAAAACATCCCAACCTTCTGTTTTTTCTCTAGCAAATAGCTCTATTCTTGGTAAATCACCTAATAACTCAACAATTCTGTTTCTAGCTTCGTTTGGTTTCTCGCTGTGTTTAGTCCGTTTCTGTTCTATCAAAGATTTTATGTTGTGTTTTTTTACTAATTTGTGTGCGTCCTTCCCTTTTGTTGCCAATAAGCATAATTCAACACCACTTTTCATTGTATAAGCACCCATAAAACAACATTTCTTATTCCAAACAAAACCGACTGTCTTATAATCAAATCCCCACGATTTAATAACTTCTAAACATTTTTCTAGGTGATAATCAGTAGTCCAAATAAATAATATGCAATTTTCGGCAGAAATATCTTTAACTTTTAATCTTTTAATACTCTTGGAACTCATCACTGGATATGGTGGTCTTCTCATCCCTTTAATTGTGGTGCAATTTGGTTTAGCTGTTGAGTCGTTGTAATAACTCCACGGTGGGTCAGCATATATTATTTTATATTTATTTTTCATATAGACATATTTTCTTTTAATGTTTGAGTAAGAGAATTTATTTTTTTTAAATTATCATTATTTATTTCATTTTGTTTTCTATAGTTTTCTTCTTCCTTTTCTTCTTGTATCTTATCTAATTTTTTTGCCTTATCGTATATGTTTATATTTTTTGGTAATTTTTTATTCTCTGAACTCTCCCATTTAAGAATAGCTAGGTAGTGGTTTTTATATTTATAACCTTTTAACTCTATACCTTCATCTAGTGTAGTTACCAGTTGTTTTGCTTTTACAGCACCGAACCTATCCTTTAGTTTTTGTTTCTCTATATCAGTTAAAAGAACATGTTTATACTCCCCGTATTTTTTATGTGGTATATTATTTATATTATCTTTACTTAACTTACCTTTACTTAAGCTGACCATGGACAGTCCACCAATTCTTTTACTGTTATCTTCAACATCTGAACGAGGTTTTGGCTCTATTAGTTTTATGTCTGGTATTGTATCTAGTAGTAATTGTTTATATATACTATCAACTTTTCTATCTGCTCTTATTGTGTTATGTTCTAACCAGTCAATAACCACTATTACCTGGTCTTCATTTAATTGTTTTATGAAATTTTTTGCTAATAATACCTTAAAACTATCAGGTGCTACACTTAATAATTTTACAAGTGGGTATGCTTCAACAACACCATCGTCATCTGCCCTTAATACCATGTGAAAATATAATAATTGCGACTCTGAAGGCATCTGTAAAAACTTTGCCGAGTTTGCAATTCTATTACTGAACATTCTGTGATTTGCCATAATAATTTATTATCTAGTCCTGCCACGCTTGGAAGTATGGCAAGGCTAGATAATCCAAGCTAATTTTTAATATCGTTACGGCTCGATACCGTAACTTTATACATTATACTATTATGTTTTACAAGTACCAACTGTTTAAACTGTGGATAAATAAAACACCCATAGAAAGGTTAAAACCGTGGGTGCTTTATTGTGGTTTAACTACCAAAGGTTGAAACCAACGCCACATATAACTTTGTAAAAAAGATGTGGCTTTATCAAGTATAACAAAAACCTTGCATAAAGCAAAGTTATTGTTGTCGTGTATATACAAAACCTTTTCTATTTCCAAAGGTATAAAATGGGTTAGTTAGCCATAGGCTACAGATATGATGACGAACACCATGTTTATATATTACATTATTTCTTTATACTTGGCAAGTTGTGTTGTAATTTACCAAATAATAATACATCTCGGATTGTCTTTATCTACTGCTTCAAACTTTAATCTTAGGTTTGGAATTACTTGCCAACTATCGTCTTCCAACAATCCATTATCTACAAGTAAGTCCATTATACTTTCTGCCTTATTTGTTAAGTCGCAACGTCTATTATCTGGGAAATAAAAATGTATTTCTAAATAATCAGTTTCTATTTTTGGTTTACCTATTAGTTGTAAACTAGCATCTTTGTGCCATTCAGTATATTTAGCACTAGGGAAACTTCTACCACTTCGTGTAGTTATACGAGAATTTTTCTTACTAGGCACTCTACCATAAATTGTAATTTCTTTATCTTCCATATTTTTTATTTAAAAGTTCTTTTTTTAATATATAATTTTCTGCTTTACTTAATTCTATAAGACGTTCTGTAGGACATCTATTAAGTGCAAGCCATATATGTTTTTCTTTATTCATTTTTCCACAGTCTTGGTATTGGTCTACTGCATGGTGATATGCACATATATCAAGTATGTTCCAGTCTTCTTGTATCTGTTTACCTTTCCAAGTTAAAACATGTTCTTTGGTAAGTCTTCCTTTACAATCACCTTCATCTGCTCTAAGACATTTCTTAGCAGGGTTTGATTGCCACTTGTCTTTTAGTTCTTTAGGTACATTGTTCATAATAATATTATACCACCAAACATAAAAAACGCTTAGTAGCGTTTCTTAGGCTGGGGAGAATAAGTCGAAAACAATCCAAAATCTTTCATATCAATGTTGCATTTTTTTATTTAGTTAAGACGATACCCCAAAGAGCTAATACCCCAACTCCCAACGTGGTCAAGGTACTTATATTATACAACAAATACTTAAACCGCACTACATTTGTGCGGGTTCAGTATGCCCTGACGGTAAAACACAGACAGAAAGCAACCTATTAGATTTTGTTATGAAATTTAGTATGTAATTAAGTTGTGTCGAGTATTCTGTCCACATAATTCGTTGCGACTATTTTATTATATCATAATGTTGTATAATTAAGTAAACCCTAATTCTTTAAATTATGTATACTTTCTGCCAAAATTGCCAAGGTGAACATCACCACGAAGTCTTAGAACAAATCCACGCTAAAGGCGTTATGCTTATTGAAGCACGTTGTAATAATTGCTTTGCAGTTACTACAACTCGTTACAAAACAGAACTACTTTACAGGAAAGTCCTAACACAAACACAGTTACTTTTAGACGAAGAACACCACGAACCTAACGAACACCATTAGTTATGAGAAAACTACACGCTAACTGCCCAAAATGTGCGACTATGCGTAGTTGGTACATTGACAACATTCTTACTCAAATGAACGAAATTTGTCTTGCACAGTGTAGTTGTGTTATGTGTGGTAACAGAGAGCTAATTTCGTTTAAAATAGAGCTACAAAATTATGAACAAATAACTATCAAAGGTTATGAAACTTTAGACGTATCACAAAAGCAACACGAACCCCCTAAACTAAATTAAAATGTGTATCAAACACCCCCACCGCAACACCTTTATGACAACCCATCACATTACACCTAAAGTACGATGTTCTAGTCATAAGAAAATGAACTGTCCTTCTAACAAGTTACACCTGTGGCGAGATAAACACAGTGCTTACCACGCAATTTTCTTTAACCATACGTTAGACGAAATTGTGTACGATATGCACAGGTATTGGCATAAGCACAAGGAAACTCCACAATGGAAACTCCTATTCAAAAACCTCCCTTTATTAGAAGTCGTGCGTTTAGTTGAACGTACTATCGCAATCAAGGCATCTTTAAAAGGAAGTCGTTAGGTGGGTAGGTGCAGAAACTACCCCCTAAACCAACAACACCACCCGTAATAAGGTGGTGTTTTTTATGTTGGACAAAATTTACGATAATCGATATATCGCTATTATATTATCTAATAAATACCCTTCTTGTGCAAACGTTGCCAAGTAGTCCAGTCATCTTTATAGCTTTTCCCTTGGTCAAAAGCCCACGCCATCAGTTTTATTTGGTCCATAGAGCTATCGTAGTTTAGGTTTAGTCCTGACTGTTTATTCCACCTATCGAAAGTATCTTTGTGAAAGCCAGTTATTCCTTTACCTGAACCACCATCGTGAACTGCATTTATATTATAACCACTCTCCATTTGCACTACTGTGCTTATTTCTTGTGGGTTGTGATAAAAAGCAGGCACAACACATTTAATCATTTCTTTAACAGAAACGTCGTTTATAGTTATGTTTACATCTGTAGGTTGTGGTTGGTTGGTTACTGGTGAGCAGAGCAACGACAGTGGCACAACTACTACTGACATAAATAATTTGTGTAATGTTTTCATTTGTCGGTAGTTCTCACTACCAAAGCCAAATAGGTATTTATTGGTGTTTGATTATTCCTAGGAATTTCCCATTACCAGTTGTTAGCAAGTTTTTTAGAATTGACGCTAAGCCAGTTGTTAATGACATAACACCAACATCTATTATAACTCGCCAGTCTATTTTCCATATACTACCAACAGTAGTTATATAACCTAATGTGGCTATAATCGCTACAAGTAGTGCTGAAATTATTGCTGATTTAATTTGTTTCATACCTTAATTATACTAAATTACTTTTCATAATGTAAATACTTTTTCCACAGTTATTGCTCTAGTTCAGGAGCTACTTCTGGTGCAATTCCAGGGACAAGTGCTATAGTCCAGTCATCATTAGTTAAATTACCGTCTGCGTCTTTATCAAATATAACTGTGTAAGGGTCTACTGTTATAACCTCTACTGTGGTCTTGTCGTGTTGAGCATCATAGTGTTCAAACATTTGTGCCACTTCTTTTTTTTCTGATGTTATTTTGTTTGTTACTTCGTAATGTTCCATTATATTTTTATTGTTATTTATAATATGTCCACATAACATTTTCAGGCAAGTTATCTGAACTGTTCCCTATATCAACGTGGACAAAGTCCTTGCCGATACCTATTCGTGTAAACCCAACATCTAGTAGTGCTTTAACCATTTTTAGTCTATTTATACTACTAGGGCAGTGTATATCTACAGCTTTCCCTAGCAAATGGGCAGAGTTTTCTACACCACCAGCTAATTCGTTCTGTACGGGCGTACGAAGCCCGCTAGAGATACTAAACGGCACACCTGATATACCTCTCGCTTTATCTAATAAAGCCACTAATTCGGGCTTTAAACCGATGATTTCACTATCTTTAAAATACCTGTATGTTTGTTTCATAAATAATGTTTTATATGGCTCTAGTCTTTTAAATGCTTCTGCGTAATTTCCGTCAGTAGCATATGGGTCATCGTTTTTGTAATAAGTTTTAGGTTGATATTTACCGTCTATTAAGAATTGTCCAAAGTCCATACAGTCATACACAGGTAACCCCCTTGAAGATAACTCTTTGAATAGTGTGTGCATTATCTCGTGCGATATAGATGTCCACAACCACCCTGTATTATCGTTATTCTTAGTATACAGAAGTGAAATCAAGTCTTTATCTACAGTTGTGCTTGTTAGATAGCCGTCAGATACTTTTATATCTTCACCATTGAACATAAAAATAGTTTTATCTTGTACTTTTATGTCAGGGAATACAACCCATTGTGTTTGACCATTGTCTTTACCACGAGCTGTTATTTTAGGTATTGGGTAGTTAGTCTTTTTTGTTTCAAAAGTTATTTCCCAACCTTTAGACTTGAAAAAATCTGTAACTTTTTGCAAGTCATCTGTTATATCTACATTTGTATTATTTAATACAGTGTATTTCATTGTGTTATTTTATCACCAAACTTGTAATCAAACTTAGGGTAGTTCTTTTCAAACATCTTTTTGGCTTGTTTGCGTATTGTTGGCGTGTCCATTTGTGCAGTCGCTTTTTCTAGCCAACGAGATAACACTTTTGCTTTCTTTTCTTCGTATGCTTGTTTAGCCAATGCCTCTACCATTAGTTCTTTACGAGTAGCGTGTAATTTAGTTAGTTTTGGTAAGTCTTTAGGCATATTTTTTACCTGATACTTTAATCTTTGGAACTTTCTTTGTTAAGATTATTGTTTTCTTTGGTTTTTTAGTTAGTGTTATTGTTTTCATTTTACTTCTATATTATATGTTGATAATGCGTCATGTATGCCTTCTTTTATTTTATTATTTATTGCCATTATTGACAATGTTATTATCGCACCACCTACAACCATAAGAACTGCAACGCCACCCCATATACGAGAAAACTGTGTTTTGTTTTCTGATAGTTGTGTACTATGTGCTTCCATTAGTGTTTTAGCTTCTATAGACCAATCATCTAATTTATTTACACGCCCATTAGTAGTAGTAGTTTGTACTAAAACTTTACCCAGAGTATCGGAAATAGTACGGACATCTGTTCGTAAGTCTTTTATATCATTTCCAAACTCTTTTATAGTGTCTTTCATATTAACGTTGGCTTGATACCACATTTCTTTAGTTACAGGTTCGTGCGAATTATCCATTGATTTCTTCTAACGTTTTAACTTCTAATTCCACTGCCTTTGCTAGTAGTGTTTCCCACTTAGCTTTTTCTTCTGTCTGTTCTAGTATACCATTTTCAATACTTGATATTTTTTGTATTAAAAAGTCTTTTGAATAAACAATAGGTTGTACTTCTGGGTACACTGCTATTTCTGTTTCACTATATTTTTGTATATTGTTTTCCATATATTTTTATTGTTAATTATAATTATACTCCTGTTACAGTCCAGTTTGCGTTGTTGTACCATACCTTAGCGTACGCAGCACCGCCACCAGCTACAGTTGCTCCCATTGCAGGTGCTAGTGCATCTGTAACATAACATTCCATACCTACTGCTGGAGCAATAGGAAGTGTAGCAACGGTATATGCTTTTAATGTTATTGTATTTCCTAATACAACTGCACCAGTAAAGTTTGTTTTCTGTGAGAAAGTAAATTCTGCATTTGTACCTGTAAGAGCGAATGTAGTTGAGCCTGTAGAGCCTGTCGTTATAGACATATAGTTACTTGCATCGTAACCAGAACGTATCTGTTCTGTAGTCTTTATAACGTGAAGTTTAGCTGATACTGTTGTACCTGTACCAATACCAAAGTTAGCGTTTGCAAAGTTATATGATGGTGTACCCGTATTGTTTTGTACGTCAAACGTTATCTGAGCAGAAGATGTACTACTAAGTTTCATATAGTTGTTACTATCGTAACCAAAACGTGAGAAGTTACTTGCCATACCGTCTACATTTATAACACCTGCGAATTGAGATGTACCTGAACCGTTACCTGATATTGTTAGATATGTATTAACTGCACCGTTACGAAGCACATTGAACTTTAGTTTTCCTGAACCACCGAAACCAGTACCGTCTACTTCATAAGAAATGTTACCTAAGTCAGAGTCAGAAGTTGTGTTTAATCTTGCTCTAAAAGCTAGACTTCCACCAAAACCTGCTGATGTTGTACCTGTTGAGTCTGCGTTTATTATCATTACAGGAGCTACAGCACTTGTAGATGTTACTTGTGTGCGAGCGTGTAGAGCGTAGTTTGTTGTACCACCACTAGCAGAGAAATAACCTGCTACGTTTGTACTTGATGTACCTGTATGGGTGTTTGTTACATATTGTGCGTATGTAGTTTGTGATGATGTTCCGTTAGCACCTGAAAGGGCTAGTTCAAATAATTTCTGTGTATTACTTGCAGCAGCTGTTGAAGTAGAAGAAAGTTTCAAAGCACTTGCACCTGCTAAAGTAGACCACTGCCATTCCTGTGCATAGTTTGTGTTGTCTATTGTGTTTGTAGCACTTGCTGCAGTAAGACCTGATATAGCACTAGAGCCACCACCACTTGCTGATAGTGTTGTACCTGTAAGTGTAAGACCAGAACCAATGGTTATTTCTTCCATTACACCTGTACCTGCTGTACCACGACCTACAAGTTTACCTGTAGCCATTGAAGTTGTTATTGTACCTGTAGAAGTGATAGTACCGCCAGAGATAAGACCTGCTGTTGCTATAGATGTTACTGCACTTGTTAAATATGTAGAATTATCAAAAGTAATACTTGTACCATTTGCCTTTACAAAACCTGTACCATTTGAAGTCGTTGAAGTTGTGATGTTATCTAGTGTTAGAGAACGGTTAGGCACTGTAAGTGTTCGTGTAGTTGCTGTACTTAGAGCAGACACATCAAATGCAAACTTAGCTGTTACATCTGCAGTTTTAGAGATGAAGAAGTTTTTAAATGATTTTGCGTTTAAGTCTAAGTCTGTTGTTGCACTTGTATAAGGTACATAACCTGAAAGTGAAGATGTTAGAGCTATTGTTCCACTTGCATCTGGGAAAGTGTAAGTTCTGTTTGTAGAACCAAGTAAATCAAAGTCTAGTATACCGATACCACCACCAAAACCACCGTAAGGGTAGAATTGGAATTGTCCGTTTACACCTGAACCTGACTTGCGTCCTGCATAGAATTTTGCATTACCACCGTTATTATTCCCACCTACTGCATCTGTTGCTTCAAAGTATACATCCCCTCCAGCCCCTGCTGTTGGTACACCTCCCATAAGATAAGAGTGTCCACCATTTGTACCAGAACCTGCCTGTATCATAAAGTTACCCCCTATACCAGTTCCATTTCCATCGCCACCAAAGTAGTACATATCGTGTCCTTTAGTGTTTACTGCTGTTTGTGCTTTTACAGTTAAAACTGCATCTGTCCCCGAGTCGGAATAAATGATTTTTTCCCCTATTTTAATTGCATTACTATTTGCTGACATATTATATAATTACATAGTTACCTAGTCCGTCTGACATTACTGTTATGACTTCATATAGTGAACCGTTAAGTGAATAAGTGGACGACCCATTGATAAGACCTGCTACAGTATCTACTAGTATTGTACCTGAACCGTTAGTTGCGATAGTGTAGTGATTTTGCGTGATAGTTGTTGGGTCTGGTAGTGTAAGAGTAAGTGTTGTAGTACAAATGTATTTGTAATCTGTATATGTATTTGAACCTGCAGATAAACTTATATTGGTTACTGTTGTTGAACGAGTATAGTATCTGTTTGTATCTACGCCTAGCACGCCACTAGAGTCTGTAGTTACGAACCCATTAAATGTTACTGTACTACTTGGGAGTTTATTTAGTGTATATTTCTGTGTAGCATCATCTACTTTGAAGTATGTACCATTATTAGAAATATCTAAATCACCTATTTGGTATAGGTTGTTTGTTTTATCTAGTTCAAGGTATTTTTTAGTAGCAAATCCTACTTTAAAATAGTTGTTGTTTATGTCATATATGTAGTCTGCGTTACCTGTAAGATTATTTGTACCATCACCATAACCAGCATAAGTCGCTGTTAGTGTAGCTGTACCACCAGTACCGTTAGACGCTAGTGTAATGCGTCCGTAAGCGTCTACGGTTATGTTTGCGTTAGTGTATGAACCAGGAGTTACTGCTGTGGTAGCAAGTCCAACGACAGGTGATTGTGTAGTACCTGTTACGTTTATTTCACCTACTGTACCTGATACAGAAGTTACCTTATTATTAAATGTATTCCAATCTATAGAGGTCAAAGCACCTGTTGTTGCAGTATCGGCAGTAGCAATACCAATAGTAACAGTTCCAGTTCCATTGTCTGCAACACTTATAGGTGAAGTAGATGCTAGGTTTAGGAGTGTTTGAGAACCGTTAGGAGTACCATTTGTTTGGAGTGTTAAACTTCCGCCAGTACCACCTGAAATAGATACATCTACACCTTGGTTTGAATTATTTACAACAGAAACAGAACCTATAAAGTTTATTTCATTTGCATTTCCTATTTTTACACCATTTAATGCTACACCAGTACCTTTAAAATTGTCTAAAGACATTAATCCTTGGTTCATTACTTCCAAAAGATTATTCCTAAACTTTTCTACACCTGAAAGAGCATCTAATTTTAGACGGTCATCACCTGCTAATAGTTCAAGTTTATTTCTTATGTCTTCTGATGTATCAGGTGAACCGTTTATTCCATCCTTACCGTCTTTGCCGTCAATACCATCATTTCCGTCTTTTCCATTTTTACCATCAATTCCGTTTTTACCATCTTTACCGTTTTTACCGTCTTTACCATTATCACCTTTATCTCCCTTTTCTCCTTTATCTCCCTTATCACCTTTGTCTCCCTTTTCTCCACGTTCACCTTGTATACCTTGTTCACCTTTTAACATCTGTACATTTTTTACTAAAGCATCGATAAGACCACTAGGACTTTGCATTTCCTTATCTTTCTTTTGCTTCTGCAATAGTTCTAGTAGTTTTTCTTGTGGTGTCATATGTATATTATACTGATAGTTTACGTTTTACTTCTTTAATGGTACACTTTTAGATATGGGATTAATTTTAACAGTATTAGCTATAGTATTTGTAGCTTGGGGACTAGACAAACTAGGTTTAATTTGAGTTTCTACTTCCTTAAATAGGTTTTTCAAAGCTCTTTGTGGGCTATTTAACCACGTAACTAGCTTAGATATACCTTTTATACCACCACCAATAACAAGTGATTTAGGGTTATGTGTAAGTAAGAAATCTAGTCCTTCTAATGTTAAACCAACATTGCCTAATTTTTCTGTAAAGCCTGGTATTGCGTTCATTTCTTTTTTAGCCGCCATTAATAATTGGGACTCTATATTTTTATGTGCAGAATAAACATTTCTAACATCTTGGTAACCAGTACCATCTATTTTTTCAATAGAACTATCAAGTAGTTTTCTTAAGTCGCCACCTAAGTTTGCATATTGTATTTGTTCGGGTGTTAGAGAGCCACCTGGTGCAAGTGGTTTAACTTTTTGATTTATAGTCTGTATATAATCTTGTATACCTTTAGGTGATATATCTCTTAATGTAGAAAGTTCACCTTTAATCTTATTTAAGGCACGTCTGTTATCTATAGAATTTTCTACCACGAGCTTGTCTTCAACGTTTTTTATTTGGTCTTTTATGCTGTTGGAGATGTCTGCTTCAAATTTTGGTTTGTCTACTTCTGAAAGCTTATCTGTATATTCTTTGTATATTTCTGGTTTACGTTTCTGTTGTGCTTCTACTGTTTCTATAAAGTTCTCTGGGTTTCTAGGTGCTCCATTTTTATCTACTAATCCAATACTTTCTTTATTCTTTGCTATATCAGTTAGAGCAACTTTTGCACTACTAACTTTTTGAGGTAAGTTAGTTATATCTTTTTTAAGAACAGGAATTGCTTTGTTAAGATTTTGTTCAAACGTAGCAGGAGTAAATACATTTTCAACTTTTGAAGCTGTCTTAAGAAAGGTATCAGGTATTTCTTTAATAGATTGTGCACTTAACTTCAAAGCTTCTTTTGATGTTCCTTCTTTCAAAGCATTAGTAACTGATTTTGACTCTCCACCAACACCAAGTAACAGTGTATTTACTATATCACCAACCAATTGCGTATTGTCTGGGTTTTTGTCTAATAATTCTTGTATTTTGGGAGTAATTTTTTCTTTTAAAATCGGGTCTAATTTTGCCATTACTAAACCCTTAATTGGGTCAGAAACAATTTGTGTATAAGGTTGAAGTTTTTCTGCTACAGGAGCTACTTTTTTTAATATAGGGTTTACAACTGCTGTGGCAGGTGCAAATAGAGCCTGTGCAGCTCCTGATATACCACCAAACACTGTTTGTGCAGCACCTTTTAATTGTTGTATTTTCCCACCAAACGTTCCTTTTGATGCACCTTCTTCCATATTAGATACACCTTTTTGAAATGTTTCCTTAATGTGTTTAGCTCCAGCTAGTTGTTCTTGTGCGGTTCTCGCACCTAAACCACTAAAGAAACCAGTATCTTGAGATGCTAGTTTACTTTCTAGTGTTTCTTGTGGTCTTTTTATTTGACTATATATGTAGTCAATATCAGCAGGTGTTGGTGTACCTTGAACTTCCACTTTTGTACCGTCTTCAAATTGAATTATTGCCATAGTTATAAGATTTTAAATTTTAATCCACCAGGTGATACTTGAAAACCTTCCGTGCTTGTTTCAGAACCTGTTTGCTGTGCTTTCTGTCTTATTTCTGACACACCTGTTACACGTGAGTCCACAGTTGAGTCTATTCTATTGTTTAATTGATTTAATGCACCATTTATAACAGCAAGGTTTAAGTCTAGTGATTTATTTGTTGTAGGGTTTACAGATGCATATTCTCTTGACTCATCTGGTCCAAAAGCAGCACCTGTCATTGTGTTACGATAAGTTTGGAATTCACGTTGTAGTTGAACAGCTAATGTTGCAAGAGCAGGATTTTTAACCTGACCAAGTTTTCTTTCAATTTGTTCTGCTGTTCCTTTCAATAACCCCATATCACCTCCATTATCAGAGTATTTTTGTATTGCATTCTTAAGACCAAGCATAACTTGTGCATCAGTTCTAGCGTTTGAAAAGCGTTGTTTTGCTTCACCAGTAATACTATTTTCTACAGTATTTAAAATCTGATTGTATGCAGTTTTATAATCTCCTTGTTGTAAAGATTTTGTAAGTTCTTTCTGTACAGAATTTTTACCAGCTACAGTAGTTTCCATATTCTTAACAACATTTATTATATTAGAGTAGTCTTTTGGAATTTTACCTAGAACACTATTAACGTATTCATTTACTGACATATTTCCGTCTGTCATTTTATCACCAGCTGATGTTCCGTATGCTTTAGCAGCATCTGCACCACCGAAGTAAGCAGCTACAGCTTTAGCATTATCTCCACCATATTGTTTTTGTAGAGTTTCAATTATATGTGTGAATAGTTGTTCTTGCAATTCGGGTGTATTTAAGAATTTGTTTTTGTCAGCTTCACTGTTAGGGTCAAGTCCTATAGAAGCAAACCATATATTTGGCATAATTTGGTATTTACCTAATGCTGCATAACCTGCATTTTCTCCTTTGGTCAATGTTCTACCAACAGCTTGATAATTACCTGAACTTTCTACCGAAGAAATAGCAGATGCTAAGTTACTTGCTTGTGCATTTGTTTGTATTCCAAGACTACTTAAGACTTCACTAGGAAGTTTTCCGTTTAACATTTCACCTAAGGCTTTGAAGCCAACAGTTGAGTCTACTGTTCCGTCTTTTATAGCTTGATTTATACTAGAATACGCATCCTCAAATACCTTCTGTTCACTCTTTACTTGGTCTTTACGAGCTTCTAGGTATGAAACTTGTCTATCAGCAAGTGCTTTCTGTGCAGAACTTAACTTATCTTTATTTAGTTCGTAATACTTCAACTGTGTATTTAACTGGTCTTGTATTGGAGTATATTTTTGTTTTATAGTCTGGTCTATTGTAGAAAAAGCAGTTTCAAGATTACCTTGTGCAGCTTGAATTTGTGCTGCCAAAGAACCTAGTTCTGTTTGTGCCTGTACTCGTTCTAGTGCTAATTGACCTTGTTTAAAAGGAGTTGCTATGCCTTGTCCTGTTATAGCATTTTCTTTCTTTAGATAGTCAGCACGCTTTTGTGCATATTGTGTATTTAGGTCTGTAAGAGAACCCTGTTTACCAACAATATCTGCCTGACTTTGCATTTTAGCAACATCGTCAGCTTGATAACCAAGTTGTCCTAATAGCTTTTTTATTTCAGCAGTTGTGTCGTCTACAGAACCTTGTGCTGTTGTTACATCTTTTTGTAAACCTTCGGCAGAAGACAATCCCATTGACTTGTCTCCTACTTGCAATGTATCTATAAATGAATTTGTTTTTGGTTTAGGTGGTAATACAGGTGATGTATTATTGCTACTAAAAACTTTATCTGCGTTAATTGTGCTGTTTGGTTTAACCTTAGATGAAAATGTAGGGTCAATAGAATAGTTAATAAACGGCACACTAGAACCTTGATTAAAAGCAGTTTGAGAATTAGCTAAAGTTTCTTTCATAAATAAATTATACTAGTTTAATAGACCTAAAGCTTGTAATTTAGACACTATACTTCCTATAGCCGTTCGTGATTGTGAGTCTACTACTGCACCACCAGTCGGCAAAGTAACCGCAGGTTGTGGTGCTTGTGATAAACTTGAACCTTGTATTGTTTGTGAATTACCAGGTGTATGGTCGTGAGAACTTACTGCTTCATCAATCATAGCAGGTACAATTCTTTGAATTTCTTGTTGTATTTGTTGTTCTATTGTCATTAAATTAGTGTTATTGATTGTAATTCTATATTTGTTCCATATGTAGCAGTTCCAGTATTGTATTCTACTCTCACTTGCATATTTGTTGTGTTGGTTACTGGAAATTTACTATGAAATGTATTAAACAATCCTGTTTGTGAAGACACGCTACCATCAGCAAAAGTCATTGTTAGTGTGTTTCCTGAATATGAATATGTAGCAAATGTAGTCCAGCTTGCATTAGATGCTATTCTATATTTTAAGCGTAAAGACTGACTAGAAACTAAATTATTTGCAAAATTAAATTGAACTGTTTGAAATGTTCTTGGCTTTATAGCAGTACCAGTTTCATAAAAAGGACTTTCAAAATATACGTTATAGTTAGTTCCAAGTCTAAAACTAGATTGGTCTACTCCAACAGAAGAACCGTCTTGCCAAGATGCAAAATAAGTATCTACACCACCACCTGCTATTATAGAACCAATAGAAATAGCATTTGTCTGTCCGTAACCACCAGAAGAAATCAAACTCTTGCATACCAAAGCATTACCTCTAAAAGCATATATACCGTATACAACATCAAAAGCATCGTTGTGGTCTCCACCAACACCAATTAATATTTGATTATTAACCAAAGAAATTGCGTTACAATACGTTGAATAAGTTTGCAAAGCTAATCTATTAGGAAGCATAGCGACAGCTGTATATGTTACTTGGTTTGTTTGATATAAAGTTCCTGTGTCGCCACCAAAGAAATATAACTTGTTATTATTAGTTATCATTTGAGTAACGTTTCTTTCTGGAATATCTATACCTATACCAACAGAAAAAGTAACCTGTGATACATCTACAGTACCTCTGTCCATAAAATATAGAGTTGAGTTTCCGTAACTTGAACCACCAGAACCAGTCATTATTGCTATGTATCTATTATATTCACATATTGTTTGTACTGACTTATCATTAAAGATACCTGTTAAAAGTATTTGTGTATTCAATGTTCCTGTACCAGCACTAAAACCTGTAATAGAAGCGAGTTTTGTTTCATTACCTATGTAAACCACGTTATCTTTACCCACAACCATTTTCTTTTTACCATATACAGAGTTTTCTAAACCAGTTTGCCAATTACTTACGTATGAAGAACCTGAAGAAATAGGACCGTATAGGTCTAGTGTTGAGCCATTTTTAGATATAATTAGATAGTCTTGTATTATTGCTAGGTCGTGTACACTTCCAAGACCAGATTGTAACAATATGCCATTTTTATATAACTTCCCATCGAATGTTCCTTGAAATAGAGTTCCGTTAGTAGATATAGCTTGTGCAGTAACAAGTCCAGAGAAAGTTGTTCCAGTATTATCAAGTCTAGGACCAGATTGTATTATTCCTGGTTTATTAAATATGTCTAAACCTACCATTTTACCAAACCCAACATAAGGTGATGCACCAACACCTGCTTGAAAGTTATCTATTGTAATTGGATTTGATTGAGACATATTATTGTGCTAGTCGTTCTATTGTATATTCGTATATTTCTATAGTTGCACCACCAGTTGTATTGTATTGTGTTGTTATTGTAAAAGACAAATCGTTAGCACTGTTTTCTGTTGCTGTGCCAGAACCTGCTAGACGAAGATACACAGGGTTAGCTGTTCCTAATGTGGTTCTTTCTCTGAAAGCAAAGAATTGTAATAGCCCTTTTTGTGAACTAACAGAACCAGTGGCGTATATATCAAAAGATGCATCAAAGAAATGATTTGTACTGCCATCGTTTATACCTGTTATTGTAGAAGTTGTTAGTGTTGTAGAACCATATTTAAACTTAAGTGTTAGAACAGCAGTAGAACCTTGGTCATTATAGTTTCCTTTTAAATTAACTCTTAATACATTGCCCGTTCCCAATGTTCCGCCTGGTATTGTTTTTGTTAAAAGTGTTGTTTCAGATGTTGTTGAAGTATCAGAAGTTAATGTTGTGCTTGATTGGAATAACATTTTGTTTCCAGCTGTTCCTGATGCAACAGTAGCGACTGGACTTTGAAGTACAAAGTTTGTACCATCATAAATTACAGTATGTATTTCACCTGTTGCAATATCACCGTCTGCAAGTGTAGTATTTACTCCTTTTACTATTGTTTTAGCACCAAGACCATTTACATTAAGTGTAGCTGTACCTGTGTTTACAGTATTTGCTTTAAAAGAAAATCTTTGACCTGCTACATAGGCAGTAGGTGCAGGAGATAGGGTTATAGCATAAGCATCAGTTGAGCCAGAGTCTACGCCATAATAGACAACATCAGCATCTAGTACACGAACACCTTTTGTAGAATAAGTTGCATCTGCTGCACTTGGGTTTGGTATAAACTCTGGTATACCTGAAACATCTAAAGATACTATTTCACTAGTTGTACCTGAAATAGCTGTTAGATTTCCACTAGCATCTCTGTAGTACATAGAACCTGTAGCATCTGCACCACTTGTGTTTATTTTTGTACCTGTACCTATGGTTTTATTAGTCAGAGTCTGTGAAGTGTCAGTACCAACCATTGTAGTATTAGCATCTGGTATTGTTACAGTACGAGTAGTTGCTGTTGTAACACCTGAAACATTGAAAGCAACTTTCTTTGTAGTGTCAGAACTATCTTTAATAGTAAATAGTGAAGAAAGTATATTGAATAAACTCGCCATTGTTACTTTCTTTGTAGTGGCGTTTGATGTATCTACAATAGGTAATACATCAGCCGAAACTGGTGTTGTGTATGCAGTTAAATCTGATATTTTTAAGTTTCCCATAGTGTTTTAATAATTAATGTAATGTTTGGTCTGTCCATAATGATGTTGATTGACCAGTTTGTTCTAATACTAATAATGATGTCCCGTCTTCTTGTGCCAGAAAATCTCCATTTTCACACAAAAGATATTGTATTGGGTTCTTATACTGAGTACGCCATTGTGTAGGTGAAGGGTTTGCCATATCTTAATTCCATTTCCATTTACGAATATGCATATTTAAGTTCTCGTCTTTTGCTTTTCTTGTATAATATGACTGTAAGTCAGCCCACATTTGTGCTAGTTCTAAGACGAAAGGCTGATTTCTTAATAAATCTAAGTTTTTAGCCTGTGCATAGTCCATTGCAGCAGACATTGAAAGAAGTCTATGGAACATATTAGAGAAACCAGGCTGTTTTGTTGTGTCAGTTGGCGTGAAGTATGAAACATTACGTTGAAAATACACTTTCAAAGAAGCGTCTTGACTATAACTTGGTTTTGGGTAAAGAAATATAGAATTTGCTAACTTATCATAGTATTGAGGAATACCAGGTTGTGATAAAAAGTCTGTAAGCGATTGACTAGGAATATAGCCAGGAATACCACCACGAACTATATCAGCTTGTGAAAAGGGTGATAGAGCAGTCCAGTTTCCATTACTGTCTTTTACTTCTACACGTGAAACAATAAGGAAGGTAGGGTCAAAAGAATAATCTTGCTGACCTGATACCAAGTCGGTTGTTGCTATAGGTAAATCTGTAGCATTTTGGTCATCAAATTCCCATCTTCCGTCTGCTTGTAATATCAAAGACACTGCTTTATCATAAGCACGATTAACATTACGGGTTTTATCTTCTATTGGATAAGAGTTATTATCCGAATTAACCAAGAAGTCTATCTCCTGTACTATTCCTTGTCTGTTTGTTGTATCACTAAATACCATAATTATATTATATGGCACTTAACATTTTACTCGCAGAAACTAGACAGTGCATTAATCCATAAATATCTATGGTCTTTATACTGTAGATTTTCAAAAACATATTGTTGAGCATTTTTACCAATTTGTTCTCTCATTTCCTTATTTTCTATTAAGGTTTTTAATGCTTTATACCAGTCTTTCTTTTCGCAAAGCATACCAGTAACATTATCTTCAATAGTATTCTGACCTAATATAGGCATATAGTATGGGTATACTTTACTAGCTACACAAGGTATTTGATAACAAGCGTACTCCATCCATTTTATATGACTTTTACCACGATTAAACTCATCATCAGTAAGTGGTGCAATTCCTATGTCCCATTTAAGTTTTGATAACATCTCAGGGTATCCTGTCCAAGACTCTGTTCCACTTCCAACAAAAACTCTGTCCAAAACTTTTTCACTAACGTTTTCAAATAGTCTAGGTGCATCTTCGTGTGTCAATCCACCTATCAAATCAAAGTATAAATTAGGGTATTCTTTAAGCAGTTTTTCTATTGCTGGTATAGCTATTTTTAAGTCTTCAAAATGTGTAGTTGAACCTGCCCACCCTATAACTATTTTATCGCTGTCTTTTTCTGTTTTAGTAAAACTAAAATCATTTTTGTCATTATAGTTTGGTAATACAAACACTTTTAAATCTATATTAAATATATCTTTTACGTGTTTAGTGTAGTAATCAGCAAGTGGTTGAGTAGAAACAAATAAACCATCCACTAAAGATATAAGAGCAGACACAACAGCTCTCTTAGGTTTGCCTTGTGCATAGTATTCATAAGCAGGTTGGTCTTTTTTAACTTCAAATAGGTTATCATCTAAGTCCAGTATTATCTTTTTACCAGCACGTCTAACAAAAAATAGAAGATTAGAACAAGCTTCTTCGTTATCTATATGTTTCACGATAAACAAATCATATCTATCAACAAAATCACTCCAAAAATCTATAACACTTTTACTTTCTGCTTCTTTGGAAAGGTCTGCCCCGTGATATGTGAACTCATATTTATCACTTCCTAATTCCATTAGTGGTTTTATTAAGCGATAATATGTTACACCACCATAGTCGTTAGTATTCTTCCTTGTTTCATTAGAATTCCAATCTGTACCAATTAATGCTATTTTCATATTTTTACAAAGATAGTGTCTACATCATCAAAGTATATTTTTGAGTAACCCATATCTTCTATTATTTTTGTTAAACTTTTAGTGTTTATAATATCTTGCCACTCACCTGATTGTTCGTGTAATTCAATCATTAGAACCTTAGGTCGTATTCGTAACTCTGTTATTATATCATATTCAGAGCCTTCTGTATCAATGACTAATAAATCACACTCTGGGATAACAGAGACATCTTTCATATCTACTTCTATTGCTTCAAAATATGTGTCTTTAAACCAAGGCAATTTACTAACTTTATCTTGATAGTTTTTGTCTTTTACTGTAGACAACATACCAGATTTACCCATAATAACTTTTCCTAATTTTCCTATACCAAAATTATATACCTTAACATTATTATCTTTATGACGAACAGAACATTTATTTGCATATTCTTTTATAGGTTCGTAATAATGACCTTCCCACCCATTATCTGCTAAATGACAAGTATTGGACAAAGTTTCACCATCATAAGCACCTATTTCAACAAAGACACCATTTTGTCCTATATTGTCTTTTATTATTTTGTCGAAGTCTTCCCTACTTATCATATTTTTTCGAGGTTCTTTTTGCTTGAGCTAGTTGTTCGTCCATTTGTTTAACTGTTATTTGATTTCCGTGTATATAATAATCAGCTAAAACTTTGTTTATAAACAATGGTTCAAAAATAGAACCAAGTCTTAACCAATACTCGTAGTCAGAAACAAGGTCTTCTTCTTCACACATAAAACCAACTTCATTTAAAGCTTTTCTTGTCCAAAAAACACTAGGTTGCGGTACGTGATTAGCTTGTTTTAATTTTGTTAGTCCTTCCCAATTCTGACCCCACACTTGATTTCCACCATTTCCCTGCATACAGATAAAACCATAAACCCATTGTCTATCGCCAATACTATTAAAGACAGTTTCAAGTGCATCTGACCTTAAACAATCGTCATCATTCTGCCAATTAAAGACATCACCTGTTGCTTTCTTTAGTCCTTTATTCATTGCATCAGTTATACCTGCATCTTTTTCTTCAAATAAGATTATTCTAGGGTCTTTAGGTATAATATCTAAAATACTATCACCACCATTCTGTATGATAAGTTCCCAGTTCTGATATGTCTGATTTAAAACACCATTAATAGCACGATTTATAAACTCTGGTCTATTAAATGTCGGCATTATGATTGAGAATTTCATATTAGTTGTTCGATACTGTCTTTAGCATTTTTATCTATAGAAACATAATAGTCAATAATATCGTCTTTTTCTTTTAAAGACATTTTTGCTATATTCCCGTAGTATTTTTCACCTACTTGTGCCATCCATCCTATTTTTCTAAATCTATTAGTGATAAACACAGCATACATAACATCTTTATGTATTAAGTGTCTTACAGATTGGCAGGACTTTATTTTAAATTGTTCTAAGATTTTGTTATCTAATTCCTTCATATATTTTTTTTATTTTTAAAGCTACATCATTCCACTTAAACTGGCTTATAAAACTCTTATAATCTTTGTTATCTTTCATAGCCTTAGATATTGCCTTAGATATACTTAATGTGTTTCCGTATTCTGCATAATGTACATCTGGTTTCCATTCACTTGTGGTTGTCAGAACAATTTGACAGTTTTGTGCCATCGCTTCCATAACAACTAATGGAAATATCTCTGCTTTACTTACAAGGGCAACAACTTTCGCTCTTTCGTACCAGTTTATTAGTTCTTTAGGTTCTAACTTACCAAGTAAAATTGCATCATTCTCTAATAATTGTGTTTTATACTCTTCATCGTTACATTCACCTGCACAATAAAATGGAATACCAAGCTTTTTACAAGCACGAGCGACTTCTAATTGCCCTTTATTTGGCTCTATACGCCCCACAGAGAGAACTATATTGTCTTTTGATATATTTACTGGTCTAAACCAAAAGTCATCAATTCCGTTAGGTATAACAACTGTTGGGGTATTGATTTCTAAATGACGTTTTACTCGTTCTTTTTCACTTTCTGTTAAGTATATCTGCATTGAAAGCTCATTTAACATTATTTGCTGGAAATTGTACGGTATAAACTGGTCGCTCTCGTGATAAATCATAGAACAGACAACTGGTTTTCTATGTTTACGTGCTACCCATAACTGATATTTAGTCCAATTCATAGAAAAGTTCCACAAATGAACTATGTCATACTTAGATATAACATCAGGTGGTACTACCATATCTTCTGAAATATCAATTTCAACGCCAATTTTGCGTAAAGCATTGGCAGTGTTTTCCATTTGTATGTAATCACCGCCTGTCCACCAAGCTTTTTTTCTATTTTGGAAGAGAACTTTCATCTGTTTTATATTCAACATCAACTGTACCAGAAGGTACTTCTTCTGTTATTTCTATACCAAGTACATCATTCTTAAATTCTATATCAGTATTAAAACGTTCTATAAATGTCTTAACACGTTCTGTAGCTTCTTTTGAACCCCTGTGTGGGTAACCGAAGTTATCACAATAATTTGGCATACGTTCTTCGTTTATATCACCAGACGGAATAGCTGTTTCCGTGTAAACATCACCATAATAAATACTTTTAATATCTAAGTTACCAGAGTTCTGACGAAAGTTAATTTCAGGGCTTATTTCTTTTTGTAAATACAATTCAAATTCTTGATTAGTCATACTATAATTATACTACTTAGATAAATAGATGCAACTATTTTTAATATTTAAAAACAAAAGCCCCCGTAAGGGGACTATTGTTAGTGTTATAACTATGCAGTTACACCAGTTTTTACGATTATACACCAGTTGCTGTTTAGCATCTTCGCAACGAAGTATGCCACCCATCCGACTGTTGAGTAAAGGTTCAATGGGTTACTTGTGTCATTTGCACCAGGTATCTTGTAGAAGATGTGTTGTGCAGGTTGTCCTTCTAGGTTCAACATTGCATAAGCACCGTCTCCGAAAATATATGTGTGGTAAACACTTACAGTAGAAGCTTCAAATACTTCATTGTTTGTTTCTACGAAACGTACGCCGTGGATTGAACCAAGCACACCTTTCTTGTAGTCAGAAGCATCTGTATATATCAATGAGTTTTGCCATTCTGTGTTTCCACGTAGGTCATACGCTGCAGAAGCAGGAACGATAGCACGGAACATTCCTTCTGGGAACATACGAGCTTTGTTTTTCTTCAAAGTACGAACTGCTTTACGAACTTCTGCACCTGTTAGTGTGTCAGTAGCTGCGATTGCAGTGATGTTTGATTTAGCACCTGCTAATTGTGTTGTACCGTTTGCAGAAAGTTCTGCTGCTATAAGTGTATCGATAGTTTCACCTGCGTTTTGAGCCATAACAGAAACGTGTTCTTTCAATCCTACGTCAATAGATGTTAGAGCGAACATATCTGACACTGCGGTGTATGTACCGTATTGTGCAACAGTTGCTGAAACGATTGTTGAAGACATTGATATTGCACTTGGTGTTGTACCTTCTGTTAGTGCTGTTGTTTGTACTGCCAAAGGAGTCATACGGTTGAAGTAGATGGTTTTACCAGAATTCAAAGGCATTGTTTTCTTTGTAGCACCGAAGTCATAGCGTAGAGATAGCATTGCACGTTCAAGGAAAACCTTGTCGTAGAATATACTCATTTGCTGTGATAGTGTTGTGGTTGTTGATTGAGCTGCCATATAATTTCACCACACACTTAGTTGTTAATAATAATGATAATCTAAGCGTGAGGTAGTAGTTTTTCTAAGTCATCGCTAGACATATTCTTAAGTTCATCATTAGAATATTTCTTGTCCATTGTAGAGTAACCTGACTCTTCTGAAACAACAGCTTTTTCTGTTGTCTTTTGAGAAACCATAGCATCTACAGTACCTTTAATATAAGGGTTTTCTAGTGCTTTTTCTCCGCCATTCTTCATAATGAAGTCTATGGCTTCTGGGTCAGAAATACCGTGTTCAACTCTAAGTTTTAGTCTTGCGAGTTCTTGGGTAACTTGTGAATTATCTTGAGTCGGTTGATTATTCACTAACGGTTTGTTTTCCGATGACTTTTTAACGCGAGCATATAATTTCTTATTTGCTTCTTCTAAAGCTTTCTTTTCTTCTAGTAACTTATTGTAGTCATCAACAGTAAGTGTTGTTTCTGTAGTTTCTTCTTGTGTATCGTTTGTAGAGTCGATAATCTCGATTTCATTTTCCATTTTAATAGTTTGGTACTAATTTATAATTTTTGCGTTAAAGGGACGCAACCCCCACATTTTAGTAAGCTGGATTGTTACTTTGTAGGTAACCTTCCATTGAATTTTCTTTTTTAATACCCATTATTCCTGAACTTTCGTGTTGTCCGTCCACTGAATAAGTATCTTTTTTAGCTGATACATAACCAGGTTCTGTTATCCCTTGTGAAGCATTAGCATTTTCTACACTTATTTGTCCGTCATTGTAGCCATTAGTAGGTCCTACAAGTGGTGTTTTTTGATATTGTTCCATATTTAGCAACTTAGATTACCTACTTTAGCAGGTGAGTCTTGACTAGCTGATAATGTAGGTGCTGCTTGCTTTGTAGAATTAGCATTTGTTGGCAATTCTGATACTACAAAGGCTTTGTTTATTTCGCCATATTCTTTTGCAAGAACTGGTGATTGGTAACTTCCAATTTCGTTACTTGGTGATTTATTTTGTGATGTATTCATACTTTTTTTAATTTGTTAATAAGACTGCGAACCCATTGGTAACTTTTCATCAACTGCTTTTTGTTCTAATTGTTCATCAGAGATTGGTGCATAACCACTTCTATCTTGGCAAGCACGTTTATCTGCTAAATAATCAGTTTCAGTCATTTCAAAGTCTTCTTCTGCTTGGTAATTATCTTTATAATCACCTGGTGATTTTCTTGATACTGTCATATTTTATGCAAAACTTGTTGGGGTTTTGTTGTTATTGTTAATGGTTTTTGTTAATTCAACTTCTTGTTTGAAGTCGTCAATTAACTTTAACGTTTCTTGCCTACCTGCAATAATAGCCTTTATGGTTTCTGCACTTTGGCTTATATCTATTGTACTAACATCACGCAATGGTTCTGTTTTTTTGGACAGCATTTCTTCAACTAAATGCCATTCGGGGTCTTGAAAGAATTTTAATAGATTTTGATTTGTCATACTTATTGAACTGGTTGAT
>JBPCTC010000075.1:0-3119 GCA_051006535.1 Minisyncoccia bacterium | reverse complement strand
TGGCTTTTCATTGCATCGATACTGCGTGTGTCTACACCAAACTTTTCTAATATACGCATACCAATGTTTACATGAGTACCTTCTACTTCGTGGTCTAGTGCTTTGCCTATGTCGTGTACTAATGCACCAGCTTTAGCTATGGCTACATCTGCACCAAGTTCTTCGGCTAACATACCAGCTATGTATGCTGTTTCTATAGAATGTTGCAAAACATTTTGTCCATAACTAGTGCGGTAGGCGAGTCGGCCAAGTATTTGTACTACACTAGGTGGTAGTTGTAGTACACCTGTTTCGTATACAGCAGCTTCGCCACGTTCTGTCATTGTTTGGTTTATGTTTTCTTGAGCTTTGGCTATTTCTTCTTCTATGCGGGCTGGTTGTATGCGTCCATCAGATATAAGTGCTTCTAATGCTGTTTTTGCAACTTGTCTGCGTACTGGGTCGAAAGCAGAAATGACAATAGTTTCAGGAGACTCGTCGACAAGAAGTTCTACACCAGCCATACGTTCAAATGTGCGTATGTTACGACCTTCTTTGCCGATTATTTTACCTTTTATGTCACTGTTTTCTAATGTTACAGAAGATGTAACATGTTCCTGTACAGTAGATGTAGAAAGTCTTTGCATTGTGCTGGTAAGTATTTCACGGGCACGAAGTTCGAAACGTTCATGGTGTGACTGTTCAAGTTTTTGTAAACGTAGTGCAATGTCGTCTTCGTAACGTTTTGCTGTTATAGACATTAGTTGTTCGCGTGCTTCGTCTATAGACATACGGGACACATGTTCTAATTCTAACATTATACGAGCCTCAACATTTTTAATATTTTCTTTTATGGAACGTATTTCTTCAGCTTGTTTTTTTAAAGTTTCTGCTTCACGATTAAGTTCGTCTTGGCGGATGTCTAGCATGTCTTCGCGTTTTTGAATACGCATTTCAAGTGTCTTGGCTTCGTGTTCTTTTTCACGAACCATCATTTTTATTTCACGTTCACGGTTTTCTGCATTATGTCTGGCGTCTTCGATTATTTTTAAAGCCTCGTCTTTGGCGGCGAGTTCCATTTTTTTAAGTTCAAGTTCTAGGCTACCACGCTTGCCCTGCATATATAGGGTGCGAAGTATAAAACCGGCTATTAGGCCAGCGCCAGCCAGTAGGTAGGGGAATATGTGCATGAAGACAGTATACAATATAAGTTACAAAGTTTAAAGTTAAAATATAAAATAAAAAAAAAGAACCCCGCAATTAAGCTAAGGGTTCCCCGTCTTAAAGATAAAGTAATTAATTGTCTAAATTATTATTTTATCTATGTTTTTGTAAAAGAGATTGATGTTTTGTAATATCTTGGGTTGTGCTGGGTCCCTATCATCTTTCTTATTCCAAAAATGTTTTTAACATTGCATCTGCTTTGTAAGTTAGAAAGTGAGCTCTGCTCCTTTTTAACCGCCAGCCTCTTTTACGTCGTTACTTATTGTTTATATTTACTTCTGTCCCAGTATAATAAACATGTACTAATAGCTGAAGTTGCTTGTGTGCGACTAATGCTATCTCTATACTTAAATAAATAACTTATATTGGTAGTATAGCATATATATAAAATTTGTCAAGCATTTTACATATAAAAACCCCTTTTTATAAGGGGTTTTTATATAAAACGTTGTAAAATAAGGTTTTTATGACATTTTTGTGATAATTTTGTCTACAATACCGTATTTTTTAGCATCTTCGGCATTCATCCAGTAGTCGCGGTCGGCGTCTTTTTCGATAACCTCTTTTTTCTTGCCAGTGTTTGCTGCAAGTATTTTGTATAAAACATCTTTTTGGGCAAGTATTTTTTTGACACTTATCTCCATATCAGAAGACTGCCCTTGGGTTCCACCTGAAGGTTGGTGTATCATAACTTCACTATGAGGTAACATAAAACGTTTACCCTTTGCACCTCCTGAAAGTATCACTGCTCCCATAGAAGCTGCCATACCTACACATATAGTAGAAACATTTGGTTTTATTAGTTGCATTGTGTCGTATATGGCCATACCAGCAAATATATAACCTCCTGGACTATTTATGTACATTTGAATATCTTTTTTAGGATCTTGGTGCTCTAGAAATAGTAGCTGAGCAATGACAGTATTAGCCACAGTATCGTCTATTTCTCCACTTAGGAATATTATGCGCTCGTTTAAAAGGCGACTATATATGTCGTAGGCACGTTCTCCTTGGGGTGTTTTTTCAATTACTGTTGGTATTAACATGGCTATATAGTAGCATTATTTAAGAAATTTTCAATGTTGTTAATCTCCTCCTTATTGAGAGGAGTACCCGTAGGGGGAGGTGGTGACTAATCATGTAAATCACCACCCTGTCACAGGAGTTCCACCCCTCCTCCACAAGGAGGGGAAATAAAAAAACACCTTTAGGTGTTTTTTTATTTTTAGTTTTTATCCTGCTGATTTTTCTAAGAAATCAAAAACTTTTTGGTTTGTTAGAGTTGTTGTTATGTACATTGTTGCACTGGTTCGGTCTGCGTCTGGGTATGCTTGCATTATTTTTTCGATTTCCTTTTCAGTTTCTTCGTCTGATGGTTTTAGGTTTTCAGACAAAGCTAGTTTTTCTACTATAAAGTTTAGTTTTGCCCGCTTTATTGCGTCAGGTGTGTAGTCTGTGCGTAGTTCAGATTCTGTTTTCTTTAGGTGTGTTAGGTAGTCGTCAAACTGCATGCCCATCATTTGTATGTCGTGTTTCATTCGTGCCACCATCTGGTCTAGTTCTGTGTCTATTATAGAGCTAGGTATATCTATTGTTGTTTCTTCGATAATCTTTTCTACTATAGCTAAACGTTTTTTCTCAGAATGTTTTTGTTCTTTTTCTTTACTCATGTTTTCGCGAACTTTTTCACGCATTTTTTCTAGACTTTCGAAGCCAAAACTACCTGCAAATGCTTCGTTAACTTCAGGGTAGTCTTTTTCTTCTATAGGTGCATGGTTGTGATCATGTTCATCGTGACCGCCTTCCTTATGCATTTCTTGGTGAGCGCGCATGTGTTGAAGTTCTTTGAATGCCTGACTTATTTCTTCGTCTGTAGCTACAAAACCTTCAGCTGGTTCTACAACTTCTTTTACAAC
>JBPCTC010000074.1:0-5912 GCA_051006535.1 Minisyncoccia bacterium | reverse complement strand
CTTTAGACATTTTCTGTATTTCTTTTGCAATGGCTTCGCCGGTACCACTAACATCGGTTTTTATTATAACAGGTATAAGTTTAGTACCTGCTGCATAAGACATGTTGTTTACAGTAGATTTATTTTCTAAGTTGTGTTTTTCTACCATTTGTTCAGCTTCTTTTTTACTAGACACGGTATGGAAATTGGTTCCAACTACAGGCGCACTGGTAAAACCAGCTAAACGTATAGGCATAGAACAAGTTGCTTCTTCTATGTTTTTACCTAAAAAGTTCTCTAGCATTCGTGTACTGGTATATGCAGAACCGGCTACTATGTATTGACCACGCATGACTGAACCGTCGCGTATTATTAATGTTGCTTGAGATCCGCGTTTTGCGTCTTGGTGGCTTTCTATAACTAAACCAGTAGCTAGACTTTCAGGGTCGCATTCAAAGTTTTCTAGATCAGCAACAAGTAGTATTGTTTCTAGTAGGTCAGACACACCTGTACCAACTTTTGCAGAAATAGGTACAAAAGGTATGTTGCCACCCATACCTTCTAGGTATATTTCATTTTCTATAAGGTTATACTTGGTTTTTTCTATATCAGCACCTGGTTTGTCGATTTTGTTTATAGCTACTATGTATGGTATGCCAGATTCTTTTATTGTTTCATAAGCTTCTTTTGTCTGAGCTTTAAAGCCATCTTCTGCAGAAACAACTAGTATGGCAATGTCGGCAACGTTTGCACCACGACTACGCATACCAGAAAAAGCCGCATGCCCAGGTGTGTCTATAAATGTAATAGAACGCATTTTACCATCGGCGTCTTTGTGTTCTACAACATATGCAGACAAATGTTGTGTTATACCACCGGCTTCACCGTCTACGATGTTTGTTTTGCGTATATAGTCTAGTAGGGTAGATTTGCCATGGTCAACGTGGCCCATAATAACCACAATGGGTGCGCGCTTTGTTGTAAATTCTTCCATGGTGTTTTTTTGCATTATGGTTTCTGGTTAATATTTAATAATTTATTTTTTAGAATTTTCTAGAATTTCTTTTTCTTCGTCTGTTAGTGTTTGGTTTGTAGTCCATGCATTTACTGGTTTTGCAAATATACTTGTTTTGTCGCGTGCATATAGTGAAGAAACTATAACCCCGTCACCGTTTTCATTTATAAAACTAGTTGTAAAACTTTGTTCGCCTTTTATGTCGTCCCAAGCGTTAAAACGTATTACTTCGGCACGTTTTATAGATGCGCGTATGCGTGCATCATGAGATTCCAGAACCTTTTCATGGTGGCGCGAACCCGCCTCTAAGTCTTCTGTTGCACGTATTAATGACAGTAAAACTTCGTCTATAGACACACTGTTTGTTTTTTTAAAAATGCTTCTGTATTTGCGGGCAAGTATTATATAACCAGCAGTAACAATAAGCGTTAAAATAATGCTACCAAGTGCAAGTATTGCAAGTATTGAAGTGTCTAGTTCAATAGGAAACATAGGTCGCATTCTAGCACTAAAACCCTTTTTTTTCAAGAGGTTTTATGTATACTGAATATATGTTTAATAAAGCTGGCAGAAAAACCATATATTTAGACCATGCTTCGTTAACCCCTGTTGACGAAGGTGTTTTGCGTGTTATGTATGACTACGACAAAACACATGTTGGTAACCCGTCTGGCATACATGCCGATTCAGTTATGGCTAGTAATGAACTAGAAAAAGCTCGAACAACTGTTGCGGGTTTTTTGTCTTGCCGTAAAGAAGAAGTGGTTTTTACCAGTGGTGGTACAGAAGGCGACAATTTGGCCATATGGGGTGCAGTGCTTGCATATAAAGGTACTGGCTTGCCACATATTGTAACTACTAACATAGAACACAGTGCAGTTCGTGAACTGTGTTTGTATTTAGAAAATCCGCCGGCTGGCGGAAAAAAAGCTGAAGTAACTTTTGTGGCTGTTGGTGCAGATGGTGTTGTTGACCCAAAGGAAATTAAAAAAGCACTTAAACCAAACACTGTGTTGGTTAGCGTGCAGTATGCAAACAACGAAGTAGGTACAATACAACCAATAAGGGAAATTGCAAAAGTTGTAAGGCAGTATAGAAAAGAAAATGCCGACTCGGTTGTTTTGTTCCACACCGATGCAGCACAGGCCATGCAGTACTGTAATACAAACGTACAACAGATTGGTGTGGACATGCTTAGTTTTAATGGTTCTAAAATGTATGGCCCACGTGGTTCGGGTGTTTTGTTTAAAAAACACGGCATACCTTTTGCACCAGTTTTTTATGGTGGACACCAGGAACATACTATACGCCCAGGTACTGTAGATGTCGGTCGGGCAGTTGGCTTAGCAAAGGCTTTTGAAACCGCGGTAAACATAGCAGACACTGAAACAATAAGGTTAACACAACTGCGTGACTATTTTATAGACGAACTTTATAAAATTATTCCTGACATGGTGCTACATGGTTCGAAAACACAACGTTTACCAAACAACATAAATGTTTCTATACCTGGTTATAACAGCGAAGCCATAGTTGTGTACCTCGACGCAAAGGGTATACGTGTTTCTGAAAAGTCTGCATGTCAGTCAGACACAGGTACAGGTTCGTACGTGCTAGAAGCGTTAGAATATGCTAAAATGTCTTCGCCTGCTACTAAAAATAAAGATTCTGAAAATATTCCTGTGTATATGCCACATAGTGTAGGTAGTGTCAGGTTTACTTTGGGTCGTTCTAATACAAAATCTGAAATCGACTATACTGTATCAACCTTACGAGACATATTGAAACTTTTAAAATCTGAAAAATAATTATGATACCTTCATTTAACCAATTTACAACAAAAGCTAAAGAAGCAATACGACGCGCTCATGAAATAGCCATTGAACGTGGGCTTTCGCATGTTACAGCACTACACATGTTGGCCGCTTTGGTTTTCCAAGAAGAATCCATGGTTGTGTCTTTGCTAGACTCTATGTCAGTAGACACTGTACTTCTTACAGACAACATAATCGAAGAAATAGAACCTGCAGAACAAATGCAAACAGTTGCGCAGTCGTACCAAATGTACCTTACCGAAGATTTAGGTAAAATTTTTGAAGCGTCACCTAAAATTGCCGAATCTATGAAAGACGCTTTTGTATCTTCAGAACATTTGTTTCTATCTTTACTAACTATAGACGGTCCAGCAAAAGAAATGTTGGCACGCTTTAAAGTTGACTTAGAAACTGCTCGTGAAAAAGTTTTGGAATTAAGGCAAAACAAAAATGCTAATATGGGTGCAAACAAAAAAATGCGTTTAATACCTAAATATACACGCAACCTTACCGACCTTGCGAAACAAGACAAGCTTGACCCTGTTATCGGTCGAGACACAGAAGTAATGCGTGTTATGCAAATACTTTCTCGACGAACTAAAAACAACCCTATACTAATAGGCGAACCTGGTACAGGTAAAACCGCTGTTGTTGAAGGTCTAGCTCAACGTATAGCAAAAGGCGATGTACCCGAATCTTTAAAAGACAAAGAACTGGTTTCTTTAGACCTTGGTTTGCTTTTAGCTGGTACAAAGTACCGTGGCGAATTTGAAGAACGTCTACGTGGCATAATAAAAGAAATAGAAAAAGCTGAAGGTAAAGTTATACTTTTTATAGACGAAATACATACCATAGTCGGTGCTGGTTCGTCAGAAGGTTCGCTTGATGCATCTAACATGTTAAAACCTGCATTGGCCCGTGGTGAACTGCGTGCTATAGGTGCAACAACTATAAAGGAATACCAGAAACACATAGAAAAAGACGCGGCTTTTGCACGACGTTTCCAACCTGTGTATATAGAAGAACCAACTACAGATGACGCTATAGCTATATTGCGTGGTTTAAAAGACAAATACGAAATGTTCCATGGTGTACGTATAACTGACGACGCTATAGTGTCGGCGGTAAATTTGTCTACACGTTATATAACAAACCGTTACCTACCTGACAAAGCTATAGACCTTATAGACGAAGCATCTTCTTCGTTACGTATGGCACTTGAAAACAAGCCAGCTTTGTTAGAAGAAGCTCATAGAAAAATAATGCGTTTAGAAATAGAACAAACTGCGTTAAACACAGAACTTCAAAACGACATTGACGCAACAGACAAGAAAACTATACAGAAACGTATAAAGGAAATAATTGCAGAAATTGCAAACTTAAAGGAAAAAACTGGCGAACTAGAATTAAAATGGCAAAACGAAAAAAGCACTTTAGTGGACATCCGTACCATTAAAAAAGAACTTGAATCTTTGAAAGCAGAAGCTGAACAAGCTGAATACAACGCCGACTTGGCACTAGCTGCTGAAATTCGTTACGGTAAAATACCTCAAGCTCAAAAACAATTAGAAACAAAAATGGCAACATTGAAAAAGTTGCAAAAAACTCGACGTATACTAAAAGAAGAAATAAACGAAGAAGACGTGGCTAGTGTTGTGTCTCGTTGGACAGGAATTCCTTTGGTGCGAATGTTAGAAGAAGAACGCGCAAAACTTGCTCGTATGGAAGACGAACTTGGTAAACGTGTTATTGGTCAAAACGAAGCCATAACTAAAATAGCCGATGTTGTACGCCGTTCACGTGCGGGTATAGCAGACCCAAACAAACCAATGGGTTCGTTTATATTCTTAGGCCCAACAGGTGTTGGTAAAACAGAACTTACCAAAGCTTTGGCTGAATTTATGTTTAACGACGAAAAGGCGTTAGTACGTGTAGACATGTCAGAATACATGGAACGCCACAGTGTGTCCAAGTTGTTAGGTTCACCACCAGGCTACGTTGGCCATGAAGAATCTGGTCAACTAACCGAAGCTATACGCCACCGACCATACGCAGTTGTGCTGTTCGATGAAATAGAAAAGGCCCACCCAGAAGTGTTTAATGTTTTGTTACAAGTGCTTGACGAAGGTACCATAACTGACTCGAAAGGTAGAAAAGTAAATTTTAAAAATACCTTGATAGTTTTAACATCAAACCTTGGTTCTGAATATATACAAAAAATGGAATCTCTTGGTTTTACTACAGGTTCTAGTGCAGAACAGTATATACAAACAAAAGACAAAGTTTTAGAATCATTGAAAAACCACTTCCGCCCAGAATTCTTAAACCGTATAGACGAAACCATTGTGTTCGACATCTTAACACCCGAAGTTATACGCCAAATAGTGCGTGTGCGTATAGACGCTATAAAACTTCGTTTGTTAAACAAAGACATAGACCTAGTTGTTTCAGAACCTGCATTAGACTTGTTAGCTAAAGACGGTTACGACCCATCTTATGGTGCAAGACCGCTAAACAGGTTAATACAAACTAAAATACTTAACCCTGTTGCAATGCACATAATAAAAGACGGCGTTACAGCCGGCGAAAAAGTAAATGTAGATGCAAAAAACGGCACGCTTGTGGTAGAAACAAAACGTAGTCGTAAGTCGGGGGTTGTTACAAAAGGGAAGTTAAAAGTTTAAAATCAACAAGAAAAGATATCCACCTTTCGTGGGTATTTTTTCTTGACTTATTTTGTCGTGGGTGTAGTATATAAAGCAGGATAGTTTTCCGGAACATTAAATTAATCGAAAGTAATTCTGGGGGAAGATCCTATTGAATTTTACTTTATTTGGGTGAGGTAACTCACCAATGATCTTTTTTGTCCCAACAAGTTAAAAACCACCAAACCGCTAAATCCGCGGTGCTCAGTAGAGCAAAATCAAAAGTCCAGAGACTCTGTAGGTTTCTGGCTTTTTTTGTTTGCCATTTTTAAAATTTAGGTGTATAGTTTTGAGATAAATTTTGTACAATATGAGCACTATAATTCAAGACGAAGTACAAGAACCAACTCCTGAGTAAACAGGTAAGGTAACCAAATCTATAAAAGAATCACCATCACC
>JBPCTC010000073.1:0-11087 GCA_051006535.1 Minisyncoccia bacterium | reverse complement strand
ATACATGGGCATGTATAGCGACACAGTTGGTCTACGCATATCAGATGTTACTGAAAAAACAGTTTCTGCAATGGCACAATGTTACCCACTAACAAACAATATACAACAACGCATTATAGGTTCTATGCAAAACTATGGCAGAAAAGAACTAGACCTGTTATCTATATGTTTATCCAAACGCGAATATATAGAAAACGAAATGTGTCTTATTATACTTCCATATACTGACATACTGAAACTAGAAATAGAAAAACCTACCACACATTTTGTAACAGGTTTTCTAGCCGGCAGAATGTATGATGCAAAAACCTTATGTGTTGTGTTTGAAACAACACCAAACAACTTTCGTGTTAGCGCGCGCTCAGACAGTGCGGAACAAGACACAACATACGACATGAACATATTCATGAACAAACTAGGTGGTGGCGGACACAAAGGCGCAGCGGGCGCGTTAGTAGTAGCCGAAACGCCCGCCGAAGCACGCACGCAAATACTAAAAGCCTGGGTAGATACACAAAAATAAAAACAAAAAATGGGTCCGAGGACCCATTTAATGACAAAAACTAGTGAAAAAAAACAAAGGGGGGCGGTCGCACACTTTTCCGAAGAAACAACTACACCCTATACTATGCATAATGTATACTTAATATTTAAATATGTCAATATTTAGTTTATTGATTTGCGTAGAAATTCTACTAAACCGTTTATAGGCAAACGTTGCTGTACGCCAGTGTCACGGTCGCGTACTGTTACAGTGTTTAATAATTCTGGGGTTTCGCCCAATGTGTCGAAGTCTACAACTATACAGTACGGGGTACCTATTTCGTCTTGACGTCGGTAACGTTTACCAATATTGCCATTGTCGTCGTACATTACATTACCCAATTCTTTCTTTAACATAGCAAAAAGATCTTCAGATTTATCTGTAAGTTCTTTTTTATTTTTTAATAATGGTGAAACAGCACAAACAACAGGCGCAACACTTGGAGCAAATTTTAAGTAAACACGAGGTTCTTTGTCTGAATCAGTTGCGTCTTCTGTATATGCAGATGTTAATAATGCTAGTACAGTGCGGTCTACACCAAACGAAGGCTCTATAACGTGCGGTACTATTTTTTGTGCAGTTTCTTCGTCTATGTAATCTAGTTTATGGTTATTTAGATCAAAGTCTGTTCTATATGCTAAACCATACAATTCTTTGCGACCAAAAGGAAAATCAAATTCAAAATCTATAGTACGCTTAGAATAATGAGCCAGGTCGTCTGTTGCAACTTCTAGTTCATGTACCCTGTCCATATCTATACCTATACCACGCATCCATGACAACATAGATGTTCTAAATTTTTCAAAACTTTCTTGCCACATAGATGGTTGAACAAAATACTCTATTTCCATTTGTTCAAATTCACGAACACGAAAAATAAAATCTCGTGGAGTTATTTCGTTACGAAAAGCTTTACCGATCTGAGCCATACCAAAAGGTAGTTTGGGGTGAAAAGAATCTACAACATTTTTAAAGTTTACAAACATACCCTGCGCTGTTTCTGGGCGTAGATATACAGTTGCAGCACTATCCTCTACCGCACCTATTTTAGTAGAAAACATCATATTAAATTGACGAGCTTCTGTAACAGGGCTACCACAGTCGTCGCATACACTAGACTTTTTAAGCATGTCTTCTCGGAAACGACGTTTGCATTTTGTACATTCAACTAACGGGTCAGTAAAAGTATCTACGTGACCAGAAGCTTTCCAAACACCTGGGTGCATAAGTATAGCTGCATCAACTTCGTACATGTCTGACTTTGAAGACACAAAATTCTTACGCCAAGAATCTTTAATATTGTTTTTTAAAGCAACACCTAAAGGGCCATAGTCCCACGTACCAGCTAAACCTCCATATATTTCAGAACCTTGATAAATAAACCCCCGGCGTTTAGCTAGAGATGTTATTTTGTCCATTAGTGTATCTTTTTCCATATTTTCCACTATAGCAGATCTGAGTAGTTTATTAAAGTCTACTTCCCAGGTGTTCAGCACCTGGGAAGTAGTTGTGTCTATTGTCTTGTTATTTTTCCGTCGCCACTACCTTCGATTCTTTTTAATGTAACAGGGTCCTTAGTAACACGTACATTAGAAGTGGTATACGAATCTGTTCCATTAAACGTAGACTGTGTTAGTAGTATAGGCACACTACCTACGTCGGCAACTGTGGGGTTTAAACTTACTTTAAAGAAAGTTTGTCTGCGTATGTTGTCGTTTTGATTTTTCTTTAATGTACCAACACGCCAAGTAACTTCACGCGAAGCACTGTTATAAACCACTGTTTCATCTGTTGGATAAGTTTCCCCTACCCATTCTATACCACGTGGTAGTATGCCTTTTACGACACCATTGTCTACAGAGTTTGTTGTGTTAGATAAAACCCAACCAACAGTATAAGTAGTTGCAGACCCCACTATAGGTGGGTTAGATCCTGTGTTTTTTAGTGGACCAGATGTATAGTAACCCACGGCATCTAAGTCAACCTGGGCACCCAACCTAAAAACTTTTCTATCTAAAGCTGACAAAGTACTTGCTGAACTAATAGAATCTATGGGTGTACCAGTTATAGAAACAGTAACAACAATGTCGCCACCAGCACCAACACCCCCAGATATTGCAGAAAAATTAAAATTTACAGACCCACCAGCGCCAGGGTCTACATCTGAAAGCGTTTGATTTTTTTCAGAATTCCAAATTATAACACCTTTAGATTCGTCATATACACCAAAATTACTTTTTACACTTTTTTTATCAAAAGAACTACCTGTAATAGTTGCAGTTATAATAACATCATGCACAACATTGTTTGTGTTATTAGTATAATTTATTGATACAGGTATGTCTGAACCAGAACCAACAGCATATATATCAGAATTGATATTGTTATAAACTATATGCGCGTCTAAAAAAGCCTTATCTACTAAAACAGTCTGTACACTTTGTGCATATATTGCACCTAAACCATGTGTTCCATTCTTGTCTTGTTCGCCAATGTATATATGAAACACTTTTTCGTCACCAGTTATGCCGTTTATAGTACCGGTTATTGTAATTTGTTTTTTAGTACCTTTTATTAAGTCGCCCAAACTCCATAGATTGTTACCACTAAACGCAACTGGATCAGATTTTTGAAATGTAAAACCTGGTGGAAAGTCTACAGAAACAGCCATATTTTTTAATAAATCTTCAGCTGTTGGGTCTATAGAAATAACAAATGTATAAGGTTGATTTGAGACAACAGTTGTTGAGCCTTCTATACCAATGGACAAAGAAGACCCTGATAAAGTTATTTCTTTTTGTATCTGTTTTGTAAACAAAGCATTAGACCCAGCAATGTGGTATTCCAACATAATACTTATTGGTTTTATACTACCACCTTCGCCATACAAAACCAGAGGTATTATTGTCCTTTTTGTTTCACCTGGTAAAATGGTGCCTATTTCTTTTTTGGCACGAAGTTGTTCGCCTTTTTCACTGGCGTCTTTGGGGTATGTAACTATAATGTCAGCCAAATCAAGTTGAGCGCGATTACGGTTTGTTGTTGCCACTTCCATAGAAAACTGTTCGCCACCAGCGGCAAAAGAATTACCCAATATAGTCATGTCTATACGGTCGTTTGAAACAATTTTAGTTTTTTCTGTTATAGATATATAAACAAAAACAGCAGAAACAACGAGTACAACAAAAGAAGCCAAAAAGAAAGTTCTAAAAAAAGTTCTATGTCCAAGTATGTTTTTAGCTTTTTTCATTGCGTTGTTTTCTTTCCAGTTACGTTTTACGTTATAATTTTCGCCATGCAATATACCAGAATCTGGAACAGGCATTTTTTCTTCGAGCTTAGACATAAAAAGTTTTGACTTTATGTCTTCTATACGGTTAGTTGTATTAGTGTTTTCTTCTTCCATATGTTTATTATACTCTGTAGTAAAACTAATTAAAAGTTAAATATTTAATAAAATTATAATTGGGTTTCTTCTAACAGTGTGTTTATATTACGAACAATGTCAGTACGTTGCATTGACTGACCATACAAACGTAGTTCGTCTATTGTGCCGACTATTAACACATCGGTAGGTTCACGGTTCCAGTAACCTAAATGAAACAAAATACGTGCAACCAAAGCTAGTTCAAAAACATTTTCTGATAAATATGGGTACAATAACAAAATGTCGTCAAAAAGTTCTTCGTTAGATTCTTCTTCTGGTATTAAACGTAACAATATAGAAGCAATACGCGCAGACTGCACGCGCATGTCTATATTTGAAACATCAAAACTCTGTGTACTACCTATACGCCACATTACCTTGCCACGAACCATGTCTACCCTAGCAAACTTGTATAACACTATAGCTAAGCGTGCCTTGGAATGCAGTTTCCTAGCTGACTGGGCAGTAGCTACAACCATACCAAGTTCGCGAGTAAATAGTTTATATGCCCTATTGTGTTCACCTAAAGGCTTTTCAGCACAAACAAATGCAGTTGTGTGGTATATGTGGTGTGCCATAAATTAGAACCCTATTATACCAAAAAGCCTTTATTTTGTATGGTTTTTACTACTTGACAATATATACATTTAGGTATATAATACAGACAGCACAAACCGCTTTTTATATTATGAATACCACAAAGATTAAAGCCTTACTGACAGATGGTAGAGTTTCTGGAATCTCGAACTATCTTGTAAACCACACCAAAGAAGAAACTGGTAACAACATTTTTTTCATGGATCAACATGGTGAATACGTTGGCCCAGGGTATTCCGAATTATGGCATACTGCCATGACAAAATGGGAACCAAAACCAGAAATAATACCCCTGTCCGAACACCTGGTTGAAGCATCGGACAAAATTGCTGCGTTCATAAAAAAATGCAGGAACAACAATATTAAACCAGACAAATATGCATGGGAAAACCAGAACCATGATATTATGGTTATCTTAAGAAACCAGAATATGACCGGTATGGAAAAATTAAGATCACAAGGCATAAACCCTACTGCCTAAAGATTAACTCTCGACCGAGGGGCCGGACACAAGTAAAGTGTCCGGTTTTTTTATTTTTCTATTATTACTTCTACCCCGCCAAATTCTATTGTGTGGGCACCAACGACTTTTTTGAAGTCTGTTTCAGAAAATGCCACTGTGTCACGATATTGTTCTGGTAATTTTAAATTTACACTGTCAGCTGGTTGTAGACCTTTAGCTTTACGTGCATCTTGAACAAGGCGTACTAGTTCGCGGTAGTCGCCTTCTTGTTTTAGTTCATCTGTTATGTTTGTATCTAAGTTAAATTCAGAACCATACAAAACCTGTTTAACATTAAGTTCATCTTTTATTATTTCTTCATATTCTTTATCTAGATTTTCAGAAACAACTGTTATAGACAAAAGCGGTTGGCGTACAGGTATGGTAGACTTTTTACGCAAAGCGTTACCTTCGGTACATATGTCTCGAACTTTTTGCATATTTTCTAAAACCTGACCCCTAGAACCTAGTCCCTGTTCTTTGGGCCAATCAGCTAAATGCACTGATTCAAGGCCACCTTCACCGTGTACTTTCTGCCACAGGTCTTCTGCATAAAACGGTGCAAATGGCGCCATAAATTTAGCCAGTTCAGTAAATACATAGTGTGTTGTAGAAAGGGCTGGGCCATATACAGACACATCGTCTGACTTGAACCTGTCACGTGAACGACGTATATACCAAGTAGAAAAATCTGCTACAAATTCGCGCAATGCACGCACTGGGTTAAATATATTGTATTCGTCCAACGACTTTGTTGATTCTGAAATAAGCTGGTTTAGTCGTGCCAGCACCCATTGGTCTAGAACATTGTTGCTTGTATTGTTGGGTTTATAGTCTTTGTCTTTATAAAGCTCGAACAATTTGTAACAGTTATCTAACAACGTAAAAACTTTACCGTGCAATTCGGAAACAGTTTTTTCGTCAAAGTTTTTGCTATCGCCTGGTTGGTTTACACTATACATCCATAGGCGTAATGTGTCGGCACCGTATTTGTCGAACATTGTCCACGGATCTACGACGTTACCTTTTGATTTAGACATTTTTAAACCCTGAGAATCTAATATATGTCCTAAACAAATAACATTTTTATATGCAGGTCGTGGCGTGTCAGACAACATGTTTGATACAGCGTGTAATGTATAGAACCAACCACGTGTTTGGTCTATAGCTTCTGATATATAGTCGGCTGGTGCAGGGTTAAAATCTACACCACTACCCAACACGTGGCCCTGTGCATAAGGCATAGCACCCGAGTCGAACCATACATCCATAACTTCTTTTGTTCTGGTCATTTTGTTTCCTGACTCGTCTACCAGTTCTATGTTGTCTATAAAAGGTTTGTGCAGATCTAGTTCAAAATTTTCATTATGTGGCAATGGCACAAAATTTATTTGACGTACTTCAGCATTATCAAAGTTTTTATACCCACGAGTGTCTTTGAACAAAGTACTTAAACTATACCCTGCTGTAACAAGTTCTACAGCACGCGCTGGTCCACCATGACAAACTATAAGTATATTTTTATCTTTATATTTACTTTCTATGTCGTACATAAAACCACCCACATGAACTAAAACATCAGCATAAGATTCGCCGTCTTCTGTTTTAAAACCATACCTGTCATTTTGTAGATTACGGACATTAAAATAATTTTCTATAGGTTTACCATCAAATTCTGTACCAACATTCCATTCTACTATACGGTTGTCTGTTATTATTTGGTCTTCTGGCACACCAACAACACTAGCCACAATTTTTGCAGTTTCTAATGTACGTAAAAATGGCGACGTTATAATAACATCTATTTTATTTTCTAGTATAGAATTTGCAGAATTTTTAACTTGCTCTACACCTTTATCGGTAAGGCGGTCTTGGTCTTCTAGTTTACATGACCAAACATTTGCAACATTGCTATGTGCTAAACCATGGCGCATTACAAAATATTTGTTACCCGAAGACTTAGAATGTTTTTTAATTTTTTCTAAAGAATCTATAACAACATAACCACCATCAGTTTTTTCCCATACAGGTAGTGGTGTGCCCCAGTACCTGTCGCGTGACAGTGCCCAGTCGCGTATGCCGTCTAGCCATTCACCAAAACGGCCTTCTTTTATATGTTCTGGTTCCCAGTTTATATTTTTGTTTGCGTCCAATAGTTGTTGACGTAGCGAAGACATGCGGAAATACCAAGACGAACGTGCATAGTACAGTAGTGGTGTGTCGCAACGCCAACAATGTGGGTAGCTATGCATATGGTTTTCTTTTTTAAACAACAAACCACGTGCGGTTAGGTCGTCTATTATGTCTACCGCTAATGTTGGTTTGCCCTTTTCATCTGTTTCTTTTACATAACGACCTTCTAAGAAACCTGTACCTGGTATAAATTTACCTTCTTCGTTTACTGTATGGAACTTTGGTAAATTATATTTTGTACCTAGTTCAAAGTCGTCGGCACCGTACATAACCGCAGTGTGTACTATACCTGTACCGTCTGTAGTTGTAACAAATTCTGCAGCATACACCTTATAAGCGTTCGGCAACTTAAGTTTTTGGTCTTCTGTTATTAGTTCTGATAAATACGGGTAAAGTGGTTCGTATTGCATGCCGACCATTTCGCTACCTTTATGCTCAGCTATTATTTCGTAACCTTCGCCTAAAACAGAAATTCTTTCCTTGGCAACAACAACCACTTCATTGCCTATTTTTGCTTCAACATAATCGATGTCATTACCTACGGCCAAGCCAACATTGCCCGGCAGTGTCCATGGGGTTGTTGTCCATGCTAAGAAATACCCGTTTTCTACACCAACGATTTTAAATTTTACGTATACAGACAAGTCTTTTACATCTTTGTATGCACCTGGCTGGTTTAGTTCATGCGAAGACAGTGCCGTACCACAACGTGTACACCATGGCAGAACTTTAAAATCTTTATACAAATGACCACGTTCGTTGGCACGACCAACAACACCCCACAGTGCCTCGATATAACTATTTTGGTATGTTACATATGGGTTTTGCATGTCTACCCAGTAGCCCATACGTGCAGTAAAACTATTCCACATGTCTAGATAGTCCCATACACTTTCACGGCATTTTTTATTAAATTCTTCTATTCCATATTCTTCTATTTCTTTCTTAGATTTTAAACCAAGCATTTTTTCAACTTGTAGTTCTACTGGCAGACCATGAGTGTCCCAACCACCGCGACGCATTACATGGTAACCGCGCATAGTTTTATAACGAGGAATAATATCCTTAAACGAACGTGCTTCAAGGTGGTGTATACCAGGCTTACCATTAGCAGTTGGTGGGCCTTCGTAAAAAACAAATTCACCTTTATTTTTTTCTTTGTTTAGAGTTTTTTCAAAAATATTATTTTCTTTCCAAAATTCTAAAACAGCCTCTTCCCGAAAAGATATTGGTGATTTACTTAAATTTTCTTCGTTATTTGTATTTTGCATACTATCTATAATATAAATTTTAAAAATTAAAAACTCGTCCACAGAAAACAACAAATGTTGCCTTCCAAGGACGAGTTTCTACCCGTGGTACCACCTTGTTTTAACGAACAAAATTGCTTCGCAATTTTGTTTGTTCTCATTTAATGGGTTCTACACCGTTACTGGTTCTTCCCAAAGCTCTGGGTTGATGCCCCACCTATACAGGTGGGCCCCTTCATAGCTTGTACAAACAGTATACTAAAAATATTTAAAAAGTAAAATATTTTGCAAAAGTCGCTATTTAATGGACAATTACGCAACATGATTGCTGGGGCAATTACATTTTCTCTGGTACTGATATACCAAGCATATTTATTGCCTTTTCCATAACACAAACCACAGCACTGGTAACAAACACATTGTGTTGTGTTTGTTTTACATCGTCGCCAAGTATTTTTGTATTTGCATACCAAGCATTAAACAAATGTGCTAATTCTGCACTGTACAAAGCTATGTGGTGTGGTGCCCATTCGGTAATACTTTTTTCGACAATAAACGGAAAACGTGAAAGGTGTCTTTCAAGCTGGTTTGCTTTTGCACCAACATCTAAAGCACCAACAATATTTTGCTGTTTTGCTTTTTCTAATATAGATTTAGCACGCACAGTTGTATACTGCAGGTATGGACCACTATCGCCTTCAAACGATAATGATGTTTGTGGGTCAAAGTCTATATTACTACCAGCACGAGCACGTAATATACTAAACTTTAAAGCACCTATGGCAATAGAATCGGCAGTTTTTGCATCTAATGTATTGTTTTTTTCTTTGACTTCTTCAACAATAGTGTCTAACAAAACCGCCGCAACAGGCACACCACCTAAACGTGAAGACATTTTTTGGCCTTTAAAAGTCATGCGCCCATGTGTGCGGTGCACGGTTTTATCTGACCATTCTTTGTTTATTTTACCTGCAGCGTTTTTAACAACATTAAAATATGCAGTTTGTTCGTGGTCAGTTATAAACACAGACACGTCTGGGTTGTAGCGCCCGAACTTCAAAGACATTAGCCCAATGTCTTTTGCTTCGTATGTTGGGTAACCTTCGCTGTTTATAAACACACGTGTGTGTAGACCTTCCTTTTCACCTTCGTACACCACCGCGCCTTCGCTTTTTGTAAATACAGGACCTGTGTTGTCTAGCACTATTTGCTTACCAACTAACCCAGCTTCAGATTCGTATATAAAATCGTCAAAGTGTGAACCAAGCCTAGAAGTAATAGTTTTAAAATATTCTAAATTTATTTCTTTACCTATATTGTATGCGTCTAGTTCAGGTGTTGGGGTGTGTTCGTAAAGGTGTTTTGTTATTTCTTTGACACGACTTTGTACATCAGCACTTTCTTCGAAAGCCTTAGTGCCCCGTACATAACATTCGCCCAAATACGCTAGTTTTTCTGCTTCAGATTGCATTGAATTTAATTTTTCAACACCGTCTAGCAATATTATATAAACAGCTTTAGCAATACCCAAAGAAACGTCTGAAGGATAAGAAATAACAGTTACATCTGCACCGCTTGATTTAGCTAGCCTTGTTATAGATTCACCTATCGTGTTGTTCATAACATGACCTATATGAAAAGGCTTGAACAAGTTCGGACTAGAATGTTCTACTAATATTTTTTTGCCAGCGTACATACCACTGTTGCCATAGTTTTTATTTTCCGAAATTTCAGACAAATTTTTAATAAAATATTCGTCTGATACAAAAAAGTTTATAAAACCCGGGCCAGCGATTTCGATACGTTCAACAAACCCCCTCGGACCTTCGGCCACCTCCCCCTTATCAAGGGAAGGATTCGCATCCAAACTAGCCTCATACCCCTTCCCATCCTTCCCCTTAGTAAGGGGCAGAAGCAGTTCCACTAATTCTTCAGCAAAAACTTTTGGGTTTTTACCTAACTGTTTTGCATAAATCATAGCCACATTTGTAGCAAAGTCGCCATGGGTACTTTCAGCCGGAAATTCAAGGTTTACAGTAGCACCATTAACCCCCACCCCAGCCAGGGCTTTTTGTATTGCAGTGGTTATTATGTCGCGTATCATATAGGGGCAGTATACCTTGCTAGTGAAATTTTTCCAAATATATTTACAAACGTTACACCTTGCACATACACACTAAACATGTACACTTAAAGAAAATCCATTACAATGCAAATATCAATAATAGTCGCAGTTTCAGATAACGGAGTTATCGGAAATGCAAACAAAATTCCGTGGAAAAAACAACCTAAAGACATGGAATACTTTAAGGAAAAAACGACTTATTCTGACAAGCTTACAATGCCAGTAGTTATTATGGGTCGTAAAACGTTTGACTCTTTACCCAAAAGATTTAAACCACTTCCTGATAGACACAATGTTGTTATAACCAGGAATAAAGACATTGAAAAGATTCCTGGTGTAATATATGTTGGCAGTTTAGAAGAAGCGGTTTCTGAAGCCCGTAAACTTACATCGCACACATTTATTATAGGTGGTGCGGAAATTTACAAACAAGCACTAGATGCAGACAT
>JBPCTC010000072.1:0-5133 GCA_051006535.1 Minisyncoccia bacterium | reverse complement strand
AACATAGGTTGGAATAAATAAAGTTAGGGTAACTAAAGCAACAAAAGCTTTAGAAATAAGGATTTTTTGAACAAAGCGAACCAAAAAAGTGGATGGTACGGTTTCGCCGGTTGTTTGTATTTTAAGAGGTAACATAATGTAGGCCAATGCCTTACCTATACAATGGTAACATGCCAAAAAACAGAGTCAACAGACAAAATGTGCAAAAAATGTTGTAATAAATACATATTTATAAGGGTTTTTAGACCTAAAACTCTGAGAATCCTGTGTTTTATGCTATTATTTGACATATGAATTACCTTGAAGGTCTAAACGAAGCCCAAAAAACAGCTGTAACCCATATAAATGGACCTCTTTTAATAGTAGCTGGTGCTGGGGCAGGAAAAACTAAGACCATTACACACCGTATAGTACACCTTATAAACAACGGCATCCGTCCAGACCAGATACTGGCAATAACTTTTACAAACAAAGCTGCCAAAGAAATGCGTGAACGTGCTGAAAAAATAATAAACCAAAACATTGAAAACGTTGTTGGGTTGCCTACATTACTGACTTTTCATTCATTTTGTGTACGCATATTAAAAGAACAACATTCTGTTTTAGGTCTTAAAAAGCACTTTGTTATTCTAGATGAAGGCGATGCTGTTTCTATGATAAAAGACGCTATAAAGTCTATAGACCTAGATCCAAAACAATACGAACCTAAAAAAATAAAAGGTATTATTTCTCGTGCAAAATCAAACATGACAACTCGCGAGGTTTTTACAGAAAGGGCAACTTCTACAATAGAATCAATCGTGGCACGCGTCTGGGCACTTTATGAAAAGTCTTGTAAAGAAGAAGGTGCAGTAGATTTTGACGACCTTTTACTAGAAACAGTTTTACTATTTGAAAAACACCCCGACATACTGGAAATGTATCAAGACCGCTATAAGTACATACATATAGACGAATACCAAGACACAAACGAAGTTCAATACAGACTGGCAACACTACTAGCTAAAAAATACAAAAACATTTGCGTGGTTGGCGACAGTGACCAAACCATATATACATGGCGTGGAGCAAATATAAAAAATATACTTCAGTTCGAAGAAGACTACCCAAATGCATTAGTTGTTTTACTAGAAGAAAACTACCGTTCAACTAAAAACATTATTACTGCAGCAAACAATGTAATTATTAAAAACAAAGAACGCAAAGACAAAACTTTATTTACAAACAAAGACGCAGGTGAGGCAATAGGGGTGTACCAAGTTTACGACGAAAAAGTTGAATCAAGTTTTGTTGCTACTCAGTGTTTACAGCTAATAGACGAAGGTGTAAGTCCAGACGATATTGCTGTTTTGTACCGTGCTAACTTTCAGTCTCGTGCAATAGAAGAAGCAATGTTAGAACACCACGTACCATATACTGTTTTAGGTACAAGGTTTTTTGACCGTAAAGAAGTAAAAGACGTGTTGTCATACCTACGCGCAGCACAAAACCCAGATTCACTTTCAGATGTTAAACGCATTATAAACTTTCCAGCACGAGGTATAGGTAAAACAACATTAGTTAAACTTTTTTCTGGCATGCGCGACCAGCTTCCACCTGCTATGCAAAAGAAAATAGAGTCTTTTTATAACTTATTAGCCACAATAAATGCATACGCAACAATAAACCCACCAAGCGAAGTGTTGCGTTATATTGTACAGACAACAGGCATAGAAACAGAACTAAAAGCCGGTAGTTCCGAAGACATAGAAAGACTAGAAAACATAAAAGAACTAGTTACTTTGGCACAAAAATATGACGAATACCCTATAGAAGAAGGCTTGGACCACCTACTATCTGACGCATCACTAATGAGCGACCAAGACACTCTGACACACAACGAAGGTAAAAAAGGTGTTCGAATGATGACAATACACGCATCGAAAGGTTTAGAATTTCCATACGTTTTCATTGTTGGTCTAGAACACGGACTATTTCCACACCAACGTGACGGGCGCAGTAGTGAAGCAGACAAAGAAGAAGAACGCCGTCTGTTTTACGTAGCATTAACACGTGCCGAAAAAAAGCTATACCTAACACATGCAGAATTACGTACCATATTCGGTATGAGGCAAATAAATTCGCCTTCAGAATTCCTTTTTGACATACCAGAAGAAATAATAGAAACTGAACACATACACGGACAACGTGATAAAGTAATATATTTTGAAGCATTTTAAACACATGACGCATTCACCCAAAAAATCTCTCGGGCAAAACTTTCTAAAGTCACAAAAAGCTTTGGCAGAAATTTTACATGCAGGATCTGTATCAAAAGGTGACACCATTTTAGAAATCGGACCAGGTAAAGGTGCTTTAACTGAAAAACTACTTTCTACAGGGGCGCATGTGGTAGCTATAGAAAAAGATCAAGACTTGGTACCGCTTTTGTCAGAAAAGTTTACAAATGAGATCAAAAAAGGACTCTTTAATTTGATAGAAGGAGACATATTGGAGTTTGATGTAGAAAAAATAAAAAAAGAAACCCCACCCCAGCCCTCCCCTTATCAAGGGAGGGAGCATTCAAAAGGATACAAATTAATTGCCAACATTCCTTATAACATAACTGGTGCCATAATACGTATGTTTTTAGAAAGCACAAAACAACCCAGTTTAATGGTTTTACTAGTTCAAAAAGAAGTGGCTGTGCGTATAGCTCGTGACAAAAAAGAAAGTATTCTATCTCTTTCGGTTAAGGCATACGGCACACCAACATATGTTTCGACTGTTTCAAAAAGGTATTTTAACCCAGCGCCCAAAGTAGATTCAGCAATAATAGCAATTTTAAATATAAACAGAAATAAATTTGTTTCACACACACACGAAACCGAGTTTTTCAAACTCATAAAAACAGCTTTTGCACATAAACGCAAACAACTTGCAGGCAACTTAAAAGATGGTGGCTATAGCGAACAGTGGGTGCAACAAGTTTTTTTAGAACACAATATTCCTAAAAACATTCGAGCAGAAGACATACACATAGAAACATGGCTATCTATGTCAAAGCCTCAATAAAATAAAGTTACTTTATTATTTTTTACTTTATTAAAACATTACAACAAGGTATACTATATATATGTATAGTATAAAAAATATTACAACTGTCTTTTTTACTTTAATTGTATTTTTAATACCTTTATCTGTAAGTGCAATAACTATTAAAAAAACTCCTTCAGTGTCTTTTGGTGGTAGAATAATAACAACAAGAACACCTGGTATTGTTTGTACAGGTCAATACTGGTTAACAACAGTACCGAACGGCGGGTTTCCTATACCAACGCCTTTAGTTATAGAAGCTACAAACAAAACAATAACCCCAGGAATAAACATAATAGGACTCGTTGACACCGTTCCAGATATGAACAACTGCTTTATACCAACACCAACAGGGCCGATATACATACCTTCATGGCGCGTAGACACTAAAAACATAGGAGTATCTAAGTTAAAACCTAATTTAAGAAAATAATATGAAAATACAACAATATTTACCGAGTCAGACATTTAGAAAAAGAACAATAGCTATTATTATAATAGTTGCTATTATTATTTTTTTACCTAAAATATGGAATTTTTTATCTTCTAAATTCAAAAGTAATAAAATAACAAACGAACAAGCAGAAATTATTGCTGGAACAGACACAGACGGAGATGGTATTTATGACTGGCAAGAAAAACTGTGGGGTACAGACCCAAACAAAACAGAAACTTTTGGCATACCAGATGCAAAATACATTAAAAACAAACAAGCTGAACTAGACACCACAGACGCAGATTCAGACAACAAAACAGACATACTAAGTAAACAGCTTTTTGCTACAGTAAATGCAATCAAAGCCAATAATACACTTAACCCAGAAGAAAGTTACAAAGAAATAGCAGACAGTGTTGCACAATTCGTTACTGACAACCCAAACACAGATGCAACAAATATAACATCAAAAGACATACAAATAGTTCCAGTTAACACAGAAACAAAAAAAACATACGCTAAATCTATATCTAGTTTAAATACATTTTTTGGTAAAAATACTTACATAGGAACTGAAACAAAGATTTTATACTATGCATTAGTAAACGAAGATCCAACACACCTAGAAGACATGGACCCTATAATTTCAGACTACGAAAACCTAGCTAAAAAACTAACTAACATCAAAGTTCCACAGACATATGCAGCAGACCACATACAACTAATAAACACCATTTACTTGATCAGTGCTTCTTTAAAAGAAACAAAGTCTTTGTTTTCTGACAGTGTGGTTGGAATACGTGGTCTAGTAGAGTATAATAAAGCTAGTACTGAATTAGACACTATTATAGATAGATTACAACAATATGCTTCTAACTAAACACAAACAATTTAATTTTATAATAAGCATTGGCCTTATTTTTAGTTTTCTGCTACCTACAGTTGTATCAGCACAAAGCATATCAAAACCAGCTGTAAACCCTTCACAAGTTAGCTCTGCTCTTGTTGGGTGTTTGTCTGTTAATACAAAAATAGCCAAGTTCGTAAACGGGTTTGTTAGTAAACTAAACCCTACTGAAGTTGCAGTAAACAACCCAAAAGACAACTTACGTAAAGATTGTTTAGACAAAGTTGGTTATTTAGCTTCTAGACTAGCAATACAACAAATAACAAACCGCACCATTGCATGGATAAACACTGGTTTCGACGGAAACCCTTTTTGGACAACAGAAGACCAGACTTTTTATAACAAAATAAAAAATACGGAAATAAAAGAACTTTTAGCTCCATATGCAGTGACAAAAATTCAGGGCCAAGAATTTGCTAAAGAAATAGGTAGGCAGCTTATACTGGAATCAAAATCAACATTTGCTCAAAAAACAAACTATACAGGCCCAGGAAAAACTTTTACAAAAAATTTTCAAACAGGTGGTGGGTGGACAAGTTGGTATAATTTAATTTCTAACCCAGCAAACGACCCATTAGGTTTTGCATTATTACTTACACAACAAAAAGAACAAGTTGTTTACAATAAAATAAGTGAAACTTCTAGAGAACTACAAACAAACGATGGTTTTCTTTCACAAAAAAAATGTGTAAACCCAACTAACTACAAACCGCTT
>JBPCTC010000071.1:0-11426 GCA_051006535.1 Minisyncoccia bacterium | reverse complement strand
GCATTGTGGCTGCTTATGGTCTTATAATGCGTTCTTGTTTGATATAACAAATAACAATGGTTATATTTTGTGTGCACCCGTCTTTGTTGCCTGCATACCGTGGTCCAGCACCTATAGAAACCGCCCTGTTAAACAACGAATATGTAACCGGTGTTAGTATTATGATGTTAGACCCATTAGTAGACCACGGGCCGATAGTTGCCGTTAAAGATTATGTTGTTGGCCCAACAGACACACGTATAGATTTAACAGAAAATTTATTTACACTAGGTGGTGCTATGTGTTCCGATGTTATGCCAAAATACTTAAACAATGAGATAAAAAGCATAGACCAGGACCATAGCAAAGCAACTTTTACAAAGAAAATTAAAAAAGAAGACGGTCTAATAGAGTTTACTGATGTACAAAATACAACCGACCCGCTAGTGTCTCAGACTTTATGGAACAAGTACCGTGCATATAAAGGTATGATGGGTGTTTATTTCTTCCTCTCCTCTCCTCTCCCTAATGTAGGGGGAGGTCGGGTGGGGGTGCTTTTTGCAAACAACAATTCACCACTACGTATAAAAATAACCGAAGCGGTATTTACCGATGGGGTTTTTGAAATAAAAAAAGTCATTCCTGAAGGTAAAAAAGAAATGACTTTCGAAGACTTTAAACGCGGACACAGTATATAGATTTTAGATTTGGTTTTATACAGACCTTTCTTTAGCTATTTCTTTGAATTCATGAAGTGTTTCGGAAGGTATTTCGGTTTCCCATATTGCAGAACCTACAACCAGTCGTGTTGCGCCAGCATCTATAAGGTCGTCTATCGTGCCCATATTTACTGCCCCGTCTACACTTATGGGCATATCTGGGTATTTGCTACGTAAAGTTTTAATAGTTTCTAAAATATGTGTATCAAATTCTTGGTGTTGAAAACCAACATGTTCTATGCCCATGCATTGTATAAAAGAAATATGTGGAATAATGTTTTCTATTTCTGTTAATGTATTTTTACTTGTTACGGCTAGGCCTATTTCTATTTGGTTTTTATAAAAAGGATCAAGGTTGTTAAAAAATTCTTCGGGCCCATTGTCTATATTTTTTATAGAATCAAAATGTATAACAACCCTTTTAGGTCCTATTATCATTAAATCTTTTAAAATAGTGGCTGGGTCCTGTACCATTAGGTCCAGTTCGTAGTCCATCGTGTCCCAGTATGGCATACCAGTTTCTTCTTTTTCTAGTGTTTGTATGTCGTGGTCTTTTAGATAAGCTTGGTTTTTTGCTCCGTAACCTTCAAAAGGCCAAGTTCTGTTTTGTACAAACATTCCGTCGCATATGTCTATTTGAACAATAGAAACACCACCCACTATTTGGGCAAGGTTGTGTTCTATGTCAGAAAAGTTTTTCGATAGTATTGCAGGAATTATTTCAATCATATTTTTATAAATTTTCTATTTCTTTTACTCGACGTTGGTGACGTTCGTTTTCAGAAAACGGGGTCGACAACCACAAAGACACAGCCTGGGTGGCTTCGTGTGCAGTAAGGAATAAAGCCCCAAGAGAAAGTACGTTTGTGTCGTTATGTTCGCGAGCCAGTACCACTATCTGTTGGTTACCACCATAGTATAACCCAGCACGTATGTGTTTGAATTTATTTAATACAATTGCTTCACCTTGACCAGATGCGCCTAATACTATCCCCCGACTTCCAGGATCTTTTTCCATTGCTATAGCAACCGGTGACACAGTTAGTGGGTAGTCGTCTGTTGGGTTATATGTTTCTGGGCCAAGGTCTAAAACTGTATACCCGTCGTCTTTTAGGTACTGCTTTAAAACTTCTTTAGTATCAAAACCAGCATGATCCGAGGCAATATATATGTTTCTGTTCATTTTTCAATTATAGCATTTTTATACCAGAAAGGTAAAAATCATTTGTTTCAAAAATAAAACACCCCGACGGGGTGTTTTAATATTGTTACGCTGGTACGAATGTTAGTGCTACCCCGCGTTTGTCTGCACGGCCGGTACGGCCTATGCGGTGTACGTATGTGTCGTAAGTCTGAGGTATTTCGTAGTTTATAACATGGGTTACATCTGGTATGTCTAGTCCACGTGCAGCTACATCTGTAGCAACAAGTATTTGTAACTTTTCTTGGGTAAACAAACCTAGTGTTCGTACACGGTCGCGGTGGCGTTTGTCTCCGTGTATACTTCCAGCTTTGAAACCACGTTTGTTTAGTTCTTCTGTTAGTTGGTCTACTCCACGTTTTGTTTCTACGAATATTAGTACTTTTTTTGCACCTTCTGCTATAAGTACATCATGCAATGCATCTATTTTCGATGCACCACGTGGTACGCGCACAACGTTTTGTTCAACGTTTTTAGATGTGTCGCGGGTCTTAACCATAACCTTAACAGGTTTGATTAGGAAAGTGTTAACAAGGTTTTCTATTTCTGGTGCTAGTGTTGCACTAAAGAATAGTTTTTGTGCGTCAGCTGGAACTTTAGACAAAATGCGTTTCATGTCGTCTATAAAGCCCATGTCTAGCATACGGTCGGCTTCGTCTAGTACAACTGAATGTACATGGTCAACTGTTAGGTAGCCTTGCTTCATAAGGTCCATCAAACGCCCTGGTGTACCTATTATAAAGTCTACACCACGTTTGATTTCCATTATTTGTGGACGTATAGGTGCACCACCTACACAAACCACAGAATACATTTTCATGCCTTTTATAAAAGCTAGAAATTCTTTTTCTATTTGTATTGCTAGTTCACGAGTCGGAGCCATTATTAGAACTTGGCCAGTATGGTCTGGACCATCTACAGATTTAGGTTGGCTAATGTCTAGTATAACTTTGTTTATCAAAGGTATTAGAAAGGCAGCTGTTTTACCAGTACCAGTGTTTGCTATACCCAGTATGTCGTGGCCTTTTAGTGTTTCAGGTATAGACTTGTCTTGTATCGGAGACGGGTTTATGTAACCACGTTCTGCAATAGCCTTCATTAGTTTAGGCACAATATTAAAATCTATAAAGTTATGTTTAGGAACATACTTTTCTTCTTTTTCTACTGGTACAGCTTTATTTATAAATTTAGATACATCTATTCTTTCAAATTTACTACGGTTACGTCCGCGTCCACGGCCGTCATGTCCAGAGTTTGAACTTGGTCTTTTTGACTTAAATTTATTAGAACGAAAAGAATCGCCTTTTGAATGAAAAGGTTTTTTGTAAGTTTTTTGTTCAGAATTTTTTGAGTTATTTTGCGGTTTTTTATGAGCGTGCGCAAAAGACGCTTTTGGCTTTGTAGCCTTTTTTGTAAATGTCATATATTTTTTTATGTTTTTAGGTATTGAAATTCAACACACTAAAATACATAGAGAATTCCAATGCTTTTAATAGTAGCATTTTCAGGGTTATTTGTCAAGGAATTGCACCACATTCCCCGCCTCTATAACCACTTTGTCTACTTTGCGTAAATTTTGCATATTTTGTTTAGGTGCTATGTCGTAGTGTTTAGCGGTAGATATGGCTTCGTCTATACCCCAAAGGTTTTCTTCTGTATAAACCCAGTCGTCTTCAAACGTGTTTAGGTTTATAGGTTGTGTGTACCCTACTAGTGTTTTCTTACCATTGTTTAAGAAGTATTCATGGAAATACGACATAGCTAGTTCGCGAATATTTTTGTAAACTGGGTCGCGGTAACCCAACACAGCGTGGTTAGTTTTAGCTAATGCCCCCCAGTAGCCGTTTTGTTTAAACGGGGCTATGGCGTGGTCCATGTCGCCGTGGGTTGTTTTTAAATGTAGTAAAAGTGGTTTGTGGCCATGTGTAGACAGTATATATGCACCCAACACAGCACCTTCTATGCAGTGTGCATTGTTGTGGCGTAGTACATATAGGGGGCTTTTTACAGTGTCTTTACCATCGTGTTCAAAGTTTATAGGTATAGACTGTAAAAAATCTTGCACCTTTTGTGGTGTGTTTAACCTTTTGATTAAAGCAATTTCCTTTTTTGTAAAATTCACAGTAACTATATTATAAATTATTTAGAAAAAATTAAAACCCCTTAATATAAGGGGTTTAAAAAATATTTTATAGACTAAGGCTCATAACCCATGGCGTGTTTAATGCCAACATCATTAACAACAAACCTAGTATTGCCATGTTTTTACGAAAAGCAATGTATTCGTTAGACTTAGCACCAGCGTCGTCTATTGACCAGAATTGGTGCATACCAAATGTTACACCTACCATAAACACTATCAGTGCCCACAAACCTATGTTTGTATACAAACCTAATGTTACGGCCAAGCCACCTAGTAGTGCTAGTACACCTGTGCCGTATACAGCCACTTCTGCCATAGGTACTTTTTTGTATTTTGCATAGCCTATTAAACCACTAGCTTTTACAATGTGTGAATACGCTGTTGTTAAGAAAAACCAACCAACTATTAACCTACCTATCAAAAATATTATTTCCATAAATTCTTATTGTTATTTATAATATGTTTCTATTATACCATTTTAAATACACTACTGAACAGTTTTCCCAGTCTTTATCACATGCTCGACTAGCGTATACGTATACCCCATTTCGTTGTCGTACCAGCCCATAACTTTTACAAGGTTACCACCCACAACACGTGTCATTGCCAGGTCGGCAATAGATGCGTGGCTGTTGCCTAGTATGTCTGAAGACACAAGTGGTTCAGTTGTAACCGCAAAAATGTTTTTCCATTGTTCTGACTGTGAGGCCGCTGTGAGTATTGTGTTTACTTCTTCGGCTGTAGTTGGTTTTTTAGAAATAAATGTAACATCTACTATAGACCCAGCAGGTACCGGCACACGGATAGATATACCGTCGAACAAACCTTCTAGTGCTGGGTACGCTTTGGTAACAGCAATAGCTGCACCAGTAGACGAAGGCACAATGTTTTGTGCAGCTGCACGGCCTTCACGCAAGTCCTTTTTACTTGGGCCGTCGACAAGCGCCTGTGACGCAGTGTAACCATGCACAGTGTTTAGTATGGCTTTTTCTATGCCAAGAGTTTCGTGCAAAATGCCTATTAATGGTGAAGCTGCGTTTGTAGTACAAGACGCATTACTGGTTATGTCGCATGTGCCAAACTTTTCTTCGTTTACACCTAACAATATTGTTTCGCCGTTTACAGAACCGTCACCTTTACTTGGTGCAGAAATAACAACTTTCTTTGCACCTTGGTCGATGTGGAATTTAGCTTTTTCATATGCGGTAAATAAGCCTGTAGATTCTACAACTACATCAATATTTAAATCTTTCCAAGGCAGTTTTGTGGTGTCTTTTTCGCCAATAAATTTAACTTGCTTGCCATCTATAAGCATGTAGTTGTCGCCTGTCCCGTTAAAATTCTCTTGAATTTGCACGGGGTGGTCCCATGTACGGTACACAGTGTCGTATTTTAATAAATAAGCTAAAGACTCTAATGTGCCAAGGTCGTTTACGGCTACTATTTCTATTTCAGGTCTCGACCATGCTATTTTCAAAAACGCACGGCCAATACGACCAAAACCATTAATTGCCACCCGCACCTTTTTTTGTTTATTGAATATTCCCATAAACAGTATTATAACATTTATTGAACAGTGTATCCAAGAAAACTTAGTAGTCCGACTACTAAGTTTTTAAAATGTGGTATAATATTAATATAAAATTAAAGCGAGAGCCACAACCCCTACCCCTATACCAATGTACTGTAATACAGATAAATGCTCATTATAAACAAGTATACCAATTGCTGCGCCTAGTAACACAGAAGATATGGCAAATATTGCAGCACCTTTTGCCAATCCAGAACCATTACGTATTGACACAAGCCAGCTGATATTAGCAAAAATATAACACAGCAAAGATGTAATTGCCCAAATGATCTTACCATTTGTAGCAAAACCACCAGCAAAATAATCTGCAAGAGCTTCTAAGATTATTAAACCTACTAAGGCAAAAATCCAAATCTGCATATTATTCAGTAGTTGTACTACCAAGTATTTCTTTTAATACCTTCTGCACCAGTGCTGGGTTGGCGCTGCCTTTAGACTCCTTCATAATAGCCCCTACCAAAGACATTAATGCGTTTTCTTTACCGCCTTTGTATGTTGCAACTACGGTTGGATTTGCATCTATAACACGTTGCGCCATTTCTTTTAATGCACCTTCGTCGTTTTTTTGTATCAAGTCTTTTTCGGTAGCAATTTTCATTGGGCTTTCGTCTGTTGACACTATCATGGCCAGTATGTCCTTGGCAGCACGAGAAGACACTTGCCCATCAGACACCATTTGTATAAGTTCTGCAAAGTTTTCTGCACTTGGTAGGTTTATATTTGCATTAGATTTTTTAAGTCCAAGGTAGTCAGAAGTAATATAGTTTGATGCAGTCTTTACTTTTTCTTTGTCTGAAAGTATGTTTGCAACCTTTTCAAAGTAAACACCTAGTTCATGGTCATATAGGTATGTGTCTATGTCTTCTGTTTTAATACCAAAATCAGTTGCATAACGAACACGTTTTGCTTCAGGTAGTTCTGGTAAGTTAGAGCGAATTTCGTCTAAGTTATACAGGTCGTGTAGGTAAAGTTTTGGTAAGTCTGGATCTGGAAAATACCGGTAGTCGTGCGAATTTTCTTTTTTACGCTGAGAAAAAGTAACTTGCTTTACTTCGTCCCACCCACGAGTTTCCTGAACTATTTCGTCTTGTTTGCCGTCTTCGTACAGTTCTGTCATGCGTTTTATTTCATATGCAGCAGCACGTTCCATAGAACGGAAAGAGTTCAGGTTTTTAACTTCAACTTTTGTGCCAATTTTGTTTGGGTCTGGTGATATAGATATGTTAAGTTCTACGCGCATTTCGCCTTTTTCCATGTTGGCGTCTGATGCACCGATGGTTTGCAGTATCAGTTGTAGTTCGCGGCCAAATGCCCCAGCTTGTTCAGGAGTGTGCATAACTGGTTCAGTAACTAGTTCCATTAGTGGTACACCAGCACGGTTGTAGTCTATTAACGAACCGTCTGCACCGTGCTTAGAGTTTGCGGTGTCTTCTTCTAGGTGTATGCGTGTTATGTCTACACCAAGTAATTTGCCACCAGAGACTATTGGGTATTTGTACTGAGAAATCTGGTAACCTTTTGGTATGTCTGGGTAGAAATAGTTTTTACGATCAAATTCTGTAAAGTTAGCAATGGTACCATTCAAGGCTAAACCAACACGTATAACATGTTCTACTGCTTTTTGGTTTATAACTGGCAGTGTGCCAGGGTAAGCCATAGAAACAGGGTCTATGTTTACATTAGGGTGTGTTTCGTCGGGGTTGTTACGTGCCGCAGAAAACATTTTGGTGTCTGTTTTCAGTTCGGCATGTATTTCTAAAGCCAACGTTGGGTAGTATGTTGTCATGATTAAGATAGTATAACCTTTAGCAGAGAATTTACAAGATATCACTTAAGTTAGATGTCTTTCATAACCTTATTGACAATATGAAATATTTATGTAAAATAAATAAAAATTATATACCATGAAAATATATTTAGATTTCATTGTTGCTGTATTAATGTTAGTAACTATCAGTATGGTTAAACTAAACATTATTTTAAACTGTCCACCTTCTGTTGTTTTATTTCTAAAATTTGGCTTAGTGCTGCAGATAATTGGTTTTTTATTTTCAATTATTTCCGTCTGGTTAAAATTTCGATTTAATTCCCAAAAAGATTGGGAAAAAATAGTCAGATTGCAAATGGAAGAAGGCTATTCGTTTTTTGAAAAAAGTACAAATTATGTAGAACAAATAAAAGAAAAAATTAAAAAAGATTTATATAAGTTTTATATAATTATAATCTTTGACATAATTTCGTTAATAATTATTTTTTAAAAAACAAAAAAAACATCAAAATAATTTTGATGTTTTTTTATTTATAATTTTATTCCTCAACTTCTTCTTCACGAAGTTTTGCGACTAATGAATCTGAAAAGCTTTTTATAGACTCATCGTCGTATAGCGATATTGCGTATACTGGTTTACCTGTTACTGTTTTGAACGATTCTATTGTTTTTTCTATAATGTTTTTGTCATCATTTTGCGCTAAAATCACATCTGTTTTGGTAAGTAAAATAATTTCTTTTTTGTCTGACAGGGCTTTATCGTAATTTTCAAGTTCTTTACGAATTATATTATATGCATTTAACATCTCTTCTATAGAAGCAACGTGTGTTGTGCCATCTTGGCCAGAGTTATTTTCTTCGCTATTTGCATGCTCAAAAGACACAAGGTGTACCAACATATGTGTACGTTTAATGTGACGAAGAAATTTATGGCCCAGACCTTTACCTGCACTGGCGCCTTCGATAAGCCCCGGTATGTCTGCTATAACGTAACCATGGTATGCACCTAGGTTTGGGTCGAGTGTTGTAAAGGCGTACGAACCTATTTTAGCTTGGGCATTTGTAATACTGTTTAGTAAAGACGACTTTCCAGCATTTGGTAACCCTACTAAACCTATGTCTGCTATAAGTTCTAGTGTTATTTTAAATTCAGCTTCTTCGCCAGCTTTACCACGCGTAGCTTTTTCTGGAGCAACATTTATAGAACTTTTAAAATGTTCGTTACCCATACCACCTGCACCACCGGTAACTATCATTACTTCTTGGCCTTCATGTTTAAGTTCAAAAGCATAACCTGTTCTAAGGTTTTCTATGGTAGAACCTATTGGTATGTCTATATAAATGTCGTCCCCGTCAGAACCTTGTTTACTACCACCCATGCCCGGCTCAGCATCTTTGGCAGAAAATTCACGTAAAGATTTATATTTAGCAAGCAGTGTTACATCGCGAACACCGCGCACGTATACATCGCCACCTTTACCACCGTTGCCACCGTTCGGACCACCTTTGTCTATGTATTTTTCGTGGCGCCATCTAACAACGCCGTCGCCCCCGCGACCGCCCATTGCCTTAATGGTTATTTCATCTATTAACATATGTGTACTATAGCATAAAAACCAATTTTACGCTTGTTTTTAATGGTTTTATTTATTTTTAACTTTTGTTACAAATTCGTATATCAACGGTACGGCTCGGCCTAAAATTTGTAAAACAAACATAAAACCCATGACTAAAATTATAAAATTTTCTATGTTGTGTGTTATACGCAGTGCTTGGTAACTGAAAACGTAACCCAACATAACTACCCCTGTAACCCATATTAACGAACCAAAGAATTCAGCCCAAAAATATATTTTAAATTTTATTTTAGTGTAACCTGCATATGCTAGTATAAAATGGTTTATACCACCCACTAAAAATTTGGTAAAAAATATGGGCCAAAAAGGTTTTTCTTGGAGAACTGGAAACATTCTGGTAACTTGTTCTTCAGATTTTTTTAAGAAACTACTATTAGGAAAATGTTTACCTAACAGTGCCCCGCCCTGGTACCATAACAATGTTTTTGCTACAGCGCCTAAAAAACATGCAACCCATACCCACCACAACGAAAGGTGTCCAATGTGTGCAAAAATGCCACCTAGTAGTAAAGTAGCTTCGCCTTCTATTATTAAACCAAAGAAAAGTATGGCATATGCCCACATGGCGTGGCTTTCTATAAGGTATTGTAAAAATATAAAGCCATGCCCGTGCATATTATTCGTTTTCTAGTCTTAGTATTTTAGTTCCAAGCCAGTTTATAACAGATACTATTATAGAACCATATAATGCAGCCATCCATGTGTCTACTGTAAAACCACGTACTAGTCCACTACCTAGGTAAAAGAATATTGCACCATTTATAACTATAGAAAACAAACCAAGTGTAATTATGTTTATAGGTAGTGTAAGTATGTTTATAATTGGTTTTACTACCATGTTTATAACAGTTAAACACGCCCCAACTATAAGTGTTATGTACCATGGGTTTACGTGTATAGTTGCTGGTATAAAATAAGCCGCACCATATACGCCCGCCGAAAGTAATGCAATGTGTAATATTAGTTTCATATTTTTATTTTACTATTCTATTAAACTGTCGACAACTTTTTTAACCAACGCTCCGTCGGCTTTGCCTTTTAGTTCGCGCATTATTTCGGCCATAACCATACCTTTTTTAACATCGGTACCTATTGAAGATATTTTTTCTTTTACAATGTTTGTAACTTCGTCTTCAGACATAAGTGTTGGTAAAAATTCTTGTAATACTGCTAACTGTGCAGATTCTTCGGACACAAGGTCTAGCCTGTTGCCTGTAGTGTATTGTTCTATGCTGTCTTTACGTTGTTTGGCAAGTCTTGTAATAACAACCAGTGCTTCTTCGTCGGAAAGCATTTCTTGGGGCTTTCTACCTTTTGCTACTAGTTCGTTTGTACAAGCTGAAAGCACGCCACGTAGTGTGTCTAGTCGAACAGCATCTTTGGCGCGCATTGCGTCCTTTATTAATTCGCGTATTTGTTCATGAAGTGTCATATATATAGTATAAAGTATAATGTTGAAATCCGCCAACTGTCAGACAGAGAAAGTTCTGAGTAAATTAAATGAATGTGGTACAATATGAAAATGAAATACAAAGTCATATTTATGGATACAGAAACCACCGGTGTAAACACTACTGACTACCTTTGTCAGTTGGCGTATAAAACTGGCGATGAAATTTTCTGTGAACTGTATAAACCACCTATTAGAATACCCGCTGAAGCCAGTGCTGTAACACATATTTCAAACAAAATGGTGGCCAACAAACCGGCTTTTCAGGAAAGTCCTAGCTATAATGCTGTAAAGTCTATGTTAGAAGACGAAAACAGTATTATGGTAGCCCATAATGCCAAGTTTGATGTGGGTATGATAAGAAAAGAAGGCATAGAACCTAAAAATGTTATTTGTACATTACGTCTTGCCCGTGCATTGGATACTGAAAACAAGTTACCCCAACATAAACTTCAATTTTTACGTTACTACTTAGACATAGACATCGAAGCCCAGGCCCACGATGCATTAGGTGACGTGTTGGTTTTAGAAAAACTTTTTGAAAGGTTGTTTGATAAAATTAAGAACCACCCCACCCTACCGGGCACCCCTCCTCCACAAGGAGGGGATCAGTTCACTGACGAAGAAGTATTGCAACAAATGTTAGATATCTCTGCACGACCATCACTTATGCATTCGTTTAGTTTTGGTAAATACAACGGTAAAACAGTAGCCGAGGTTGCCGGCATAGACCGCGGGTATTTAGAATGGTTTTTAAATTCTAAAGAAAAAGACAACCCCGACGACGAAGACTGGATATATACCCTGCGGTACTATTTAGGGAAATAAAAAACTGCCCCGACTTTAATTTAATAGGGGGTGCGTGAGTTTACGAATGCAAGTGGGGTTGTTTTTTATGTGCTATAATACCCCTATGTCACCTATTTTATATATACTTA
>JBPCTC010000070.1:0-2561 GCA_051006535.1 Minisyncoccia bacterium | reverse complement strand
TGTCAGGACAAACAAAAAATGCTTCAGTAAAAGTTTTACCTTTAGAAATTTTTATACTAAAAATTGCAGAAGAAAATAAATAAAGTACATAAAAACAGGTACTGAACACCTGGGAATACCAGGTTGTTCAGCACCTGTTTTTATTGTGTACTAGTTACTACGTAGTACTTCGACTAGTTCGGACAAGTCTTTGTGTTGTTCGGTTATGGTTTGGTTTTTAATCAACCAGAAAAACTTAGATTCCATTTCGTCTATAAATTCGTAGTCGTGGGTAACCAGTAGTATGGTAGAAGCCGATGCATTACATGCATCTAGCAGAATTTGCCAGGTTGTTTCGTCGAGGTGGTTTGTTGGTTCGTCTAATATTATAAAGTCAGGTTTTGCACCGAAAACTAAACCGAAACGTATACGCATGCGTTCGCCGCCAGAAAGAGTGCGTATTGGTTTGTCCATTTTTTCGCTACTGAACTTCATCATACCTAACACATGGCGGGCGTCTTTGTTGTCGCAAGCAAGTTCTTTTTGAACAATTTCTAACGGTGTTAGGTTTGGTTCAAATTCTGTGTGTTGGTCAAAATATGCACGTTTAACACCAGGGTTCCATTCTATGGTACCTTCGGACATAGGTAGTAAACCCATTAAACATTTTAATAATGTAGATTTACCAGACCCATTACGGCCAAGTAGTACAATGTGTGTACCACTGCGTATTTCTAGATTTAAGTTTCTAAAAATGTCGCCGTTGTGGTTAGGGTAGTGGAAAATTCCGTTTTCAATGCGACATATAAGTTTGCCACCGTGTAGTTGCGACCCGCTTTTTTGTAAAACTATTTTAGTTTTTTTGTCTTCTGGTCTACCGTTTATGCTGTGCTTTTCTTTTATTTCAGCTATTTCTTCTTTGCGGTCTAGGTATTGCGACACGCCTTTACCACGAAAAGCCTTGCTTTGTAGTATACCTAAACTAGATTCCATTTGGCGTACACGTTTTTGTTCTGTGTCGAACACACGTTGTGCACCAGCTATGCGTAGTTCGCGGGCTTCGTTGTAGGCTTCGTAGCCACCTTCTGATATAAATATTTTTCCATTGTGTACTTCTGCTACACGGTCGGCTACGCCGTCCATTATCATTCTGTCGTGCGACACAAACAACACACCACCACGGTAGTTAGAAAGCAGGGCAATAAGTTCTACACGACTAACAATGTCTAGGTGGTTTTCTGGTTCGTCTAGTAGTAAAAAGTCTGGGGCTACAGCTAAACCAACAGACAGGGCAAGTATTTTTTGTTGACCACCAGAAAGTAAACCACATTTTTTGCTTAGATTTTTTTCAAGGTTATAACCCAGACGACTACCAAAACCAAAAGTTTTTTTAAACACAGCAGGTGTGCCGTATTTTGTTATAAATTCTTCTATTGTCATATTTAAGTTTTCTTTAGAAAACTCTTGGGGTACATAGTGTGTGCGTATACGCGAATCTTTTTCTATATTGCCTTCGTCGGGCTTTACTTCGCCTAAAAGTATTTTAAGTAGGGTAGATTTACCTGTACCATTTTCGCCCACAATACATATTTTTTCTGTGTCGTTGCATTTAAAAGAAGCTCCATCAAAAATGGTTTTTTCAAGGAATGCAAGGTGTATGTTTTTTAGCGAAATGGTTAACATGGTGTTTGGTAAAATTTTGATTATAGCATAACAAATTTATATAGTAACGAAAAATATATAAAATTTATTTTAGATATTAAAATACATATGTGCAGGAAACAAACCCGAAAGCCCCGCGCCTTACGGCGCGGGACTTTCTGTTTTACATTGCGTATTATGCGCGTTGTACGTTTACAGCAGAAGGGCCTTTTTCGCCTTGTTCTACTTCAAAACTTAGAACATCGTCAATGCGTAGTTCATCGAATGTTACGCCAACAAGGTTTTTAGCATGAAAGAAAAGGTCTTTGCCTCCTTCTTGAGAAATGAAGCCATAACCTGCTTTCAATGTTTTTATTTTTCCAGTCATTTTGTTTGTATTTTGTATAAGAAATCGACTAATCTTCCTGTCTGCCTTAAGTCTGCAAGACACTTATAGTATGTACTATTACGCTTGAAAAGTCAACCACTGGGTTTTTATTTCTTTGTAGGGGTTTCGGTGTTTGTGGTTGGTGCTACTGGAGCGTTTTTATAACTACGCATCATGCCAAAGTCTTCTTTGCTAAAATTTTGGTCGTAACCACCGTGCATCATACCACCGTGTTCGTAGCCATGGCCTATGTAACCAGTTATTAAACCTAGTTTAAAACCACACATAAATATAAGAGCTAGTAACAACACTTTTAGTATCATGTGCATTGTGTGGTGTTTACTGTGGCTGTAACCACAACCACCTTTACAGTTCATACCACCGCAACCTCCGCATTGTTTTGTATCATTTTCCATATTTTTTAAAATTCATTAGTCTGCTAAATTTGAACGTTTCAGACATTGTTTGGTTACTCGTTCATTTTTATTGTAGCATACTTTAGTATTTGCACGATATTAAAATATTAATACTTTTTTACTTTTACCCCATGTTT
>JBPCTC010000069.1:0-4209 GCA_051006535.1 Minisyncoccia bacterium | reverse complement strand
GGCAAATAACCTTAAATTAGAGGGTTCTAATACCCTACTAGACATAAACTGGGACGGTTTTTGGAGGTTGGTTTTGTTAGATATACCAGAAGACAGAAAAAGCGAACGTGAAGCACTTCGTTACTTGCTTAAAAAAGCTGGTTTTGTTTGTGTAAAAAATTCAGTTTGGGTGTCTATGTACCCATACGAACATCTATTTGCAAACATTAAAAAAGACCTTGGCCTAACAGCCGAACTAATGATATTAGTTACAAACAAACTAGACGAACAAACAGACAAAGAATTTTGTGCTTGGGTAAAATAAAAACTGGTCAATATTGCATTGACCAGTTTTTTTATTTTAATTTATTGTAATTTATTTTAAAACAAACACATGTACACGTGCTGGGCGGACAACTTTGTCCCCTATGGTGTAACCTGACTGCACAACGGTGTCAATGGTGTGGTCTTTTGCGGGGTCGGTTGTTTCAATGTTTTCAATAGCTTCGTGTAGATTTGGGTCAAATTTTTCGCCTAATTTACCCACCTTTTCTACACCGTAGTCAAACAATGCCTTTAGTAGTTGTTGCTGAATGTATTCTATACCCATGCGCCAGTTTGCATCTACCTTTTCCCATGCGGTTTTGTTAGACATTGCCATGTCAAAACTATCTAGTGCAGGTAGTATGTCTTCGACAAGTCCGGTAGTTATATAAGACTTCAAGTCTTTACGTTTTTGTTCTTCGTCTTTTTGAAGGTTTACATAGTCTGCTTTACTACGTTGCCAGCCAGTTAGGTATTCGTCACGTTCAGTGCGAAGTTTTTTTATCTCAGCACGAAGCTTTTTTGCAACGTCTTTGGCTGGTAGTGGGTTGCCGTCTTCGTCAGATTCTACGAAAGTTAAGTCGTCCATGTCGTCTTCTTCGGAATATTGTTCAGTAGGTTCGTCTGATCCAGGTTTTGCAGAAGCCTGTTCAGTGGCAAATTCCGCCACTTCTTTCAGTTCCTCTATTTCATCTTGAATTATTTCATTCTCAGTATTCATATGGTGGTAGTATAACAAATTTTTACTATTTTTCAATAATATAAAAACCCCACAGTTGTGGAGTTTTTATATATGTTGTAACGATTAACGCTTCGACCAGGTTGGAGCTTTACGAGCTTTCTTAAGACCGAATTTACGGCGTTCCTTGGCACGTGGGTCACGTTTTAGTAGACCTGCCTTTTTCAACGGAACACGTAGTTCTTCAGTTTCTTTAACTAAAGCACGAGTTATAGCGTGGCGTACAGCTTCGGCTTGTGAATGTATTCCACCGCCTTTTACTGTTACTGTCATGTCGTATAGGTTTTCTACATTACCTGCTGCAAAAGAAGACATTGCTACAGAAGCTAAGTCTGGAGTCATAAAGTAAACCTTTATGTCCTTACCATTAACTGTACATGTGCCCTTACCTTTTGGTGTTATGTGTACTATTGCGGTAGATGTTTTACGTCGTCCGATAGCACGTATGTATGTTTGTGTTTTTGTAGCCATATATATTATTTATAGTGAGCCTATTGAACTATTCTGTAGTTGTAAGGTTTAGTATAATCATCGACCGTAGTATGTTTATCGGTAGCATTCCGTATACAGCAAGCTTTATAGCTTCGCCATAACCTTTTTTAGCTATCAGTTTTTCTAAGCTATCTACTTTGAAACCACCTGGGTAACCAGAATAGCGTTCATATTCTTTTTCTGTAAACTTTTTAGCGTTGATAGAAAGTTTAGATGCATTTGTAACTACTACACGCACGTTTGGTACTTCGTTTTTAACATAATGAGGACTGTTTTTACCAGCAAGTTCCATAGCAATTTCTGTTGCAAGGCGACCTAGTTTTTGTCCTGTTGCGTCAAATGTTGTTGTTTTTGGTTCCATATATTTTGTATTATACAAGTTGTATTACAGCTAAAGGTGCACCGTCAGATTTGCGTTGAGGTAGTTTGATTATGCGTGTGTATCCACCAGTACGACCTGTATATTTTGGTGCAATATCGTTTATAAGTATATTTGTTTCTGGTTCTTGGTTCATTAATCGAGCCATTATAACACGTCGGTTCGCCAATGTTGGGTTGGTTGCTTTTGTTATCAATTTCTCGACTAGTGGACGAAGTTCCTTTGCTTTTGCATTGGTTGTTGTTATTTGTCCATGACGGAAAAAAGAAATAGCAAGACCTGCCATAAGCGCACGTCGCTGGTTTTTGTTTCGTCCAAATTTTCGAACTGAATTATGGTGTCTCATAAGTTTTTAATATATTGCCGATTATTTAAGGCTAATACCGTAATCTGCCAATATTTTTTTAATTTCTAAAATGCCCTTTTCGCCGATGCCTTCTATTTCTAGTAGGTCGTCAGACTTTTTACGAGCTATACCTCCAACTGTACGGATGTTTGCAGATGTAAGTGCATGCAGTGTGCGTGCAGATAGACCTATAGAATCGATACGTGTTTTTAGTACTTCTGCCATGTCTACATTTTCTGTTGACTTTGCTTCTGTTTCTATAATTTCAGCAGTGTCTTCTGTTTTTGTAGATGGAGCTTCTGTTTTTTCTGATTGGAATTCTACAACAGCTTCTAATTGTTTTATCATTATCATTACTGATTCTTCTAAGGCCGACTGAGGTGTTATAGATCCGTCAGTTTCAATGTTTATTCGAAGACGGTTAAACTTGGTATTGTCGCCAACACGCATGTCTTCTACATCGTAACTCACGTTACGAATTGGAGTAAACAATGCATCTAGTGCAATAGTACCAATTTCAACCTTTTCTTTATGGTGTTGGTCTTTTTGTAAAAAGCCCATGCCTTTTTCTAATGTTATTTCCATTGAAAGACTAGCTGTTTTACCTGTTATTTCACAGATATATATATCTGGGTTTTGTAAAGTTGCTTGACCAGGAACTTTTATGTCTTTTGCTGTGATCTTACCTGGACCTTTTACGTTTAGTGTTGCAACGACAGGTTCGTCACCTTCCATAGCAAAACGTACTTGGCGTAGGTTAAGTAAAATGTTTATCACATCTTCTTTTATACCTTCGATAACTGAAAATTCATGGCTCACGCCATCGATTTTCACCGAAGTTATAGCAACGCCTGGTAAAGAAGAAAGTATTATTCGGCGCAATGAGTTACCAAGTGTATAACCGTAACCTGGGTATAATGCGTCGATTTCAAAAGTACCTTTAACACCATCGTCAGATACGATGCGTGGCTTTGATGGAAGAGTTATTGTGTGATGTAACATAAATATAATTTTATAATTAATAAATAACGAGTAACCAACTAGCGACTGTAGTATTCAAGCACGGTATTAAAGTTCAAAAATCCTTCGGTATTTTTAGGTGCACCAGTAACTGTAGCTTCCAACTTTTCTACGTTGAAAGTAAGCCATGCAGGCCATGAGTATGATTTAAGTTTTCCAGCAATATCAGTAAACAACGGACTTGATTTACTACCATCACGAACAGTAATTACGTCTTTTGCAGATATTTGGTGTGATGCAACTTTGATTTTTTTACCATTAACCATTATGTGGCCATGAGAAACCATTTGGCGAGCAAGTGCACGTGTGTGTGCCAACCCAAGGCGGTACACAACATTGTCTAAACGTGTTTCTAGTAGTTCGTATAGTTTATCTGTAGCCAAAGCACCCTTTGTTCCGGTTGCTATGTTAACATAGTTTGAAAGTTGTTTTTCAGAAATACCATATGAAAAACGAACGCGTTGTTTTTCAAGCATTTGTGTTCCATATTCAGAAAGCTGTTTAGGCTTTTTGTCACCTTTTTTACGCTTAGCTTCAGACGCTACGAATTTTGGTGTTTGACACTTTTCGTATAGTCCAACGCCTAGACGGCGACACATTTTATACTTAGATTTTGTTATCATATATTATACGCGACGAGGCTTTTTAGGTTTTGGTCCATTGTGTGGAACCGGAGTAATATCACGAATACCGGTTATTTCGATATCGTATGCCATAAATGCACGGATCGTAGGTTCACGTCCTGAACCAACGCCTTTTACAACAGCATCTACGCTCTTTATACCTAGAGCTTTTGACTTTTCGCCAAGAGTTTCACCTACTTTAGAAGCTGCAAAAGGTGTACCTTTTTTAGCGCCACGAAAGCCTAATGCCCCAGCTGATGATGCAAATATTGCATTTCCTGACTTGTCTGTAACGACAGCCTTTGTG